>CAMSEM010000027.1 GCA_947057505.1 uncultured Clostridium sp.
TTTTCTCTCCTCTGAGTTTACAGGTACAACAGTAGGTGTTTTAGATTCTGTCACTAGTAATGGCTATTTTATTAGCAGAAAGTAGAATCGCTGCTAAAGAACATAAATTATCTGAAGTTATTTTTAGTGGTTGTTTGGCAACAATATTAGTTCTTGTCTTATATGTAGTTGCCACTACAATTACAAAGTTATTATAGCTTTTACTTAAAAATAAACGAAGGAAGGTGTTTTGATGAGAGAAGTACGAAAAAAACAAAAATCTAAAAGTGGAAGTCGACTATTAGTTATTATTCTAGTTATTTTAATTATTATAGCAGGGACCTTATTTGCTATGAAAATATGGCAAAGTAAAACAAATCAAGAAGAACTTGCACAAAATAACACAAAAGGAAACACACAAAACCAAGTAACACCTAAAGTAGAACAGCCAAAAACATTTGCAGGAAATCAAAGAGCTATGGCATTTATGATAGATAATAATATAAATGCAATGCCACAAGCTGGCTTATTAGAAGCAGATTTAGTTTATGAAATCATTGTAGAAGGCGGAGAAACTAGATTAATGGCTGTCATAAAAAATAAAGAATTAGAACAAATAGGACCATTAAGAAGTGCTAGACATTACTTTTTAGATTATGCCCTAGAAAATGATGCTATTTATGCACATTTTGGACAAAGCCCACAAGCAAAAGCAGATATTGTAACACTAGGTATTAGTGATATTAATGGAATTTCAGAAAGTTCTTCTAACTTTTGGAGGGTAAATAGTAGATATGCTCCTCACAATGTAGTAACATCAACTAAAAAGATAAAATCAATTGCTGAAAGAGAAGGGTTTAGAACAACTTCTAGTAAAGGAAATGTACTTCATTATGTAGTAGAAGAAGTAAACTTACCAGAAGAAAAAGAACAATTAACAGAAGGGCAAACTGAGGCAAAAATTAAAAACTCAGCAACAACAGTTACCATTCCTTATTCTAGTTATAATACTGTAAAATATACTTATAATGAAGAAACCAAAACCTATACACGTTATTCTAGAAATAAAAAACAGGTAGACTGGAATACTAGTAAAGATATCACAACTAAAAATATTATTATTACAAAATGTAAAAACACTACATTAAATGATGGAACTAATAAAGGAAGACAAACCATAGATAATATAAAAAAATTAAATGGTTATTATATTACAAATGGAAAATATATTCCAATTACTTGTGAAAAAAGTGCAAGAAATGAAAAAACAGTTTATAAAGATTTAGATGGAAACGAAATAAATGTAAATGATGGTAAAACTTTTATTCAAATTTGTCCAATAGATAGCAAGATTAGTTTTGAATAATTACACTCCAGGAAATGAAGAACATGAAAAAAAACTCTTGAACATTATGTAAATGTATGATATAATATAATACTATAAGGGTAATATCCTTAAATAAAACATACAGGAGGAAAAAGGGCATGAAACAAATTACATTGAAAGTAAACGGACGGAAAGTAACTTTTTTGGAGGAGGAGATTGTTGCTATTGTTGAAAAATACTTCAATACTCAAGTAATGGAGGCAAAAACGATAGAAACATTTCCAAAGACAGAAGAGAAAGAATGGTTTGAAGTAAACCTGGCTACAATTGACAAAGCACTTTTTGCTGAAAAAAGAACAGACGAACGGCAAGAAGCCACAAGAAAATTGATTTTGAAGGCTTTTGCTAGAGCTGAAAGTAACCCAGCAAAGTATGCCAAACACTTCAAAACTGTTTTGCCAGAAAAGCTGTGGACTGAAAAAACGATTGCTCAGCTAAAGCAAGTGGCAATCGCCATAGGAGACCATGTGGCAGACTGGGTTGAACAAGCTTTGGAATGGGCTCAAAAAATTTCTAATGGTGAAACATGGGAAGCCATTTGTAATGAACCGGATTGTTCTAAATGGCATAGGATCATCATAGGAAAAAATGGACAGGCTTATATTGGCGGAGGAGTCTTGAAAGGAGCAGTAATTGACTTTTATAGTGGTTTCTATATGGATAATGCTGAGCTTATAAATGCAGTACCATTAGTAGTAAAAAGAGCTTCTTAATTTACTTCAAGTAAAAGAACTAGAGGAATAAACTTTAATAAGTTTGTTTCTCTAGTTTTGTTTTTTATATGAAAAAGAATTGCTCTATTTTTTTAATAAGGAAAATCTAGATAGTAAACAACAAATTAAAAGTCAAGTAAAAGCAAAATGTTTACTGATATTATTTTAGATAGAATACAAGAAAAGTCTAAGTAAAAAAACAAGAACAAAGTTTTACAAAATACTTAAAAATTTGTTTGGCATATGCTATAAATATGGAAAATAAAAATAAACCTTTACTATTTGAATTTCTTGAATAGTGAAAGTTGAAAAAGAGGTAAAATGGACGAAAATAAGATGCTTTTAATAAATAAAATTTTTAACACTGAAACTATAAGAACTATGTGGGATAAAGAAGATGAAAAATATTATATTAGTATTGTAGATATAGTTGGTGTTTTAGCTGAAAGTAAAAATCCAACTGCATATTGGAGGGTCTTAAAAAAGAGACTAAAAGATGAAGGAAATGAAACCGTTACAAATTGTAACGGTTTGAAATTAAAGGCAAAAGATGGAAAATACCGTATGACAAATATATGTGATATTGAAGGAATGTTTCGTATAATTGAATCAATTCCATCAAGAAATGCTGAACCAATTAAACAATGGTTAGCACATTTGGGAAAAGAAAGAATTGATGAGACTTTTGATCCAGAAATTGCGTTACAAAGAGCAATTGAGATATATCGTGCAAAAGGGTATGACGAAACGTGGATTGCCAAAAGAATAAAATCCCTTCAGGAAAGAAAAAGATTAACTGATGTCTGGAAAGAAAATGGAATAGGAAGTAACATAGAATATGCAATTCTAACAAACGAAATATACAAAAAAATGGTCAGGAATGACAGCAAAAGAATATAAGCAATATAAAGGATTACGAAAAGAAAATATTAAAGTAGCTTCCCCTATTTTTTGTCTTACAAAGCATCACATTCACCTTTTATGGAAACACAACATAATATATAGCAAAATACAAAATGAAAGGGTGAAGAAAATGTCTAGTTACATAATAGACGGAGGAAGAAAACTAGAAGGAGAGGTAACTGTATCTGGCTCAAAAAATGCCTCTCTTCCAATTATTGCTGCAAGTATACTAAATCCAGGCATTACAAAGCTATATAATATACCAAATATTCATGATACTAAAATAACTTTAGAAATTTTAAAGTATTTGGGTTGCAAGATAAAAAAGAATCATGGTAAAATAGAAATTAGTAGCAAAAACATTATGAAAAGAGATATTCCAGAACAGCTTATGAACCAAATGCGTTCTACTGTTATTTTAGCAGGTGCAATTCTTGGAAGATTTGGAGAAGCAAAGTTCTCGTATCCAGGAGGATGTGATATTGGAGCAAGACCAATCGATTTACACTTAAACGCTTTTAGAAAATTAGGAATAAATATTGTAGAAGACTCTGGATTTATTACATGCAAGTGTGATAAAATAGTAGGAGCTAATATTGATTTAGATTTTCCAAGTGTGGGAGCAACTGAAAACATTATATTAGCAACAGTTTATGCTACACGGAATAACCCAAATAACAAATGCAGCAATGGAGCCGGAAATTGTAGATTTAGCAAACTGCTTAAATAAAATGGGCGCAAAAATAGAAGGAGCAGGAACTAATATTATTACTATCACAGGAGTTGAAAAATTAAGAGATGTTAGTTATACTGTAATGCAAGATAGAATAGAAGCAGGTACTTTGTTATGTGCAGCAGCAATTACTGGTGGAAATATTACACTAAACTATAAAAATGCAGACCATATTACACCAATTATCAACAAACTAGAACAAAGTGGTTGTAGAATATTTATGCAAAAAGGAAAGATATCATTGTTTGCACCTAGAAAATTAAATGCAGTAGATATTAAAACAATGCCATATCCAGGATTTCCAACAGATATGCAATCTGTATTAGCAAGTACTTTAACAATTAGCAAAGGAACATCTGTTATTATTGAAAACATTTTTGAAAATAGATATAGGTATGTAGCAGAACTTAAAAAAATGGGAGCCAAAATTACGATAGAAGGAAAAGCTGCAGTAATAAAAGGAGTAAAAAAACTATCTGGTGCAAAAGTAAAAAGTACAGATTTACGTGGTGGAGCTTGCTTAGTATTAGCAGGACTTGCTGCAAAAGGCACAACAGAAGTTACCAATATAGAATATATATTAAGAGGATATGAAAATTTAGATAAAAAATTAAATAGCTTAGGAGCTAAAGTAAAAATAAAAGAAGGTGAGTAGATAAAATGGCAAAAAAGACCAAGGAAAAAAATAAAAATAGAAATACAAAAGAAGATGTATTAAATTTAGACAATGAAATTATTATTGGTATTAAAACATTGCCACAGCCAGAAGCTCCTAAAAAAAAGGAAAGCAAGCAAAAGGTAAACAAAAGAAAAAAGCCAATAAAAAAGAAAGAAATAGTAAAAACAAAAAATAAGAAAAAAATAGAAGAAGACGAATTTGAGCTAAAACTAGGAATTGAAGATCAAGAAGTAAAAAGAAAACAAAATACCAAAAAAAGAAAAACAACTAAGCAACAAGAAATAGCAAAAAGAAAAAGGAAGATTGTTTTTAGAATAGTAAAATACACTACTTTGCTTATGTTATTAATAGGTGGTGGTATTGCCTTTTTACTTTCGTCGTTCTTTAATGTAAAACAAATTAATACCATAGGAAATAGCAAAATAACAACAGAAGAACTAATTAGTTTATCTGGAATTGAGTTAGATCAAAATACCTTTAAAGTACAAACAAGTAAAGTAACACAAGCTATTAAACAAAATGCTTACATAGAAACAGTATCTGTTAGAAGAAAACTTCCAAATATAGTAGAAATTCAAATACAAGAAAGAACTCCTACCTTTATGCTAACTTTTGCAAATGCCTATGTATACTTAAATAATCAAGGCTATTTATTAGAAGTTTCTCAAAACAAAATTGATGTACCAATTATTACTGGATTTTTGACATCTGAAGAAGAACTTCATGCAGGAAATAGATTATGTATGGAAGATTTACAAAGATTAGATGAAGCACTACAAATTATGAAATCAGCAAAAAGTAATGGAATTGAAAATTTAATTACGAAAATTAATATAGCGGACAAGCAAGACTATATTTTAGATATGCAAGCAGAAAAGAAAATTGTACATATGGGAGATAATTCTAATTTAAGTACCAAAATGCTATATATCAATAGCATATTAAAAGAAAATAAAAATATAGAAGGAGAAATTCTAGTTAATACAGATTTAAACAACAAACGGAGCAATTTTTAGAAAAAAAATATAAAGCATGAAATAAAAAAGGTTTATAGGTAAATCCAAATAAAAACCTAAATATATAAAATAAGGAAGGGTTGCCTAGATGAGAAAAAAGCAAATAGCAATTACGCTAGGAGTAATGTGCTTTGCATTAACTCTTGCAATTGCAATACAATTAAGAACAGTACAAAACAGCAATTTAGCAATCTCTCAATCTCTTGCACAAGACAGACTAAGAGATGAAGTGTTAAAATGGAAAGAAAAATACGATAATACCTATATAGAATTAACAAACTCTACCAAAACTTTGGAAGAAATAAGAAAACAAGCAACACAAGACGATGTCACAGCAAAGGCAAAACAAGAAGAAATTACCAAAAATAATTTGTTAATCGGTATGGTAGAAGTAACAGGACCAGGCATAGAAATTACACTAACAGATAATAATACAGGGCTTACAGCAGAAGGAAAAGAGCTATTAGATCTAAGCTCTCAAATTGTACATAGAGAAGATTTATTAGAAGTAATTAATGCGTTAAATAATGCTGGTGCAGAAGCAATTTCAATTAATGGACAAAGAGTGGTACAAACTACAGCAATTACTTGTGAAGGTAATGTTATCAAAATGAATGGGCAAAGAATTAGTTCTCCATTTGTAATTAAAGCAATTGGTTCACAAGGGATTTTATCTGGCTCTTTAACTATGGCAGGGGGCTACTTATATTGGATGGAACAAAATGGTGTAAAGGTAGAACTTAAACAAATAGATAAGATAACTGTAGAAAAATATAATGGGGTTATCAATTACAAATATGTAAAGAATAAAAAATAATCCTTAGGAAGGAAAACGAGGTGAGAACAAAGATTGAAAAAAGCAAAAAAAGATGAAATGATTATGTCAGTCATTATTGGGGGAATATGCATTATTTTATTAGCGGTTATGTTTATGCAATTTAGAACCATAGAAGAAACAGATATTACTGCTATTGAAAATATGAGAGAAGCAGAATTAAGAACAGCTATTGCAGAATGGAAAAGTAAATATGAAGAAGCACAAGCAGGACTTGATGCCAATCAAAAATCCATAAGAGAATATCAAGAAAAAATTGAAAAAGAAGAGCAAAGCTTTGATTTAGTAGATAAAGATTTAGCTGAATCTAATATGAAAATTGGAAAAACAAACATATATGGTGAGGGGATTATATTAACCATATCAGACACAGAAGAAGAAAAAGTAAAATATGCAGATTTAATTGACTTAATTAGTGAGCTAAGATATGCAGGTGCAGAGGCTATTTCAATTAATGATGTACGTATTCTTAGTTCTAGTTATGTGTCACAACCAAAAGAGGGCTTAACTATTATAGGGGGGCAAAGAGTAACTTCACCTTTTGTAGTAAAAGCAATTGGAAATCCAACTTATTTATCTAGTATTCTAAGTTTAAAAGATAGCCGGATACATAGATAAATATAGAGCTTATGGATTGACAGTTAGCAATATAGAAATTAAAAAGAATATAGAAATTGTAAAAGACAACTCAGATAGAGAAACAAAATATATTGAGGAAGGGAGAAATTAGAAAATGATTTTTATTGCAATTGTAATTGGATGTATTTTAGGAGCAGTAATTGGTATTTATGCACCAATGGTACCATATACCTACTCAGGTTATTTGGCTATTGCCATTATTGCGGCATTAGACTCTGTATTTGGAGGAATTGCAGCAACATTAAAGAAAAATTTTGACTTAAAAGTTTTTGTAACAGGATTCTTTGGTAATGCAATACTATCTATTTTGCTTACTTATTTAGGCCAAAAATTAAATGTAGATATTTATTTAGCAGCTATTGTAGTATTTGTAGGAAGAATGTTTAATAATTTAGCTATTATTAGGCGCTATTATTTAGAAAAATGGTCAAATAATATTTCTAAAAAAGAGATAAAGAATATAAATGAAAAAAGTGAAGAACAAAAATAGAATATACAAAAATAGACATAAAAAAACAATGTGTCAAAAATATTACAAAAATATTACAAAATTATTACAAATCTATTGACTTTTTTTTCAAAATGTAATATTCTTAATCCGTCATTAGTTAGTCAGTTTTTATGTGGATAACTACAACTAATAAGAACAGAAGAAAACAATATTAAGGCAAGCAAAATGGAGGAAATAACATTGGCAATTGGTGATATAATTGTAGGAATTGACATTGGAACTTCTAAAATTAGTTTAGTAATAGGAGAAATTAATAACTTTAATCAAATAGAAGTCATTAGTACTGTTAGCCATAAATGTAGCGGAATTCAAAAAGGAAAAATGATAGATGAAAATGAAATAGCACATGTTATTCAACATTCTATAAAAGAAGCAGAAGCTGAAACAAACCTAAAAATTAACTCTGCTTATGTAACTATTCCTGGTAAATATGTTACAATTGTGCAAAACAGTATTTTAAAAGAAGCAAAAGATAAATATGCAGGAATTTCAGCAAAGGATGTTACATCAGCTATTTTACAAGTAAAAGATATTGATGTTCCTGAAGAAAAACAAATTATAGATATTGTAGAAAACCAATTTATATTAGAAAACGGAAAAGCGGTACTAGACCCTATTGGAAACCTAAGTGGTAGCTTTACACTAACTGCACAAGTACTTTTAGCAGATAAAGAATATATGAGACAAATAGCTTCTGTATTTAGAAAATCAGGTCTAGATATTGATGGATTAGTACCAATTACATTAGCACAAAGAAGTATTACACTTGATACTAATGAATTAAATGATAATGTAATGTTACTAGACATAGGAGCAGGCAATACTGATATTGGAATATTCGAAGGATCAAATTTTGTTTACACAAATACAATTCCTTTAGGAGGAGACAATATCACAAGCGATATTGCATTAGTTTTAAATATATCCATAGAAGAAGCTGAAAAACTAAAAAAACAATATGGATTGGCTCTAAAATCTTTTATAGATAATGATAATGAAATTTTACTTACCACCTGTAAAGAGGAGAATGGCAAAAAAGTAATTCGTAGTTCTGAATTAATAGAAATTATGGAAGCTAGAATAGAAGAAATTTTTGCACTTATTAATAAAGATATTACTAGCAAAGGAATTAAACCAAGAATTAATAATGTTGTTTTAACAGGTCAAGGAATTACTAACATTAATAAAAGTGATGTGGCTGGAAAAATTATTCTAAATATTCCAGTAAAAATAGCAACAGGTAGGCTAATTAGTGTTGTTAGACCAGAATATAGAACAGCATACAGTTTAGTAAGATATATAGCCTCAAGACCATTTGCTAAATCTGTAGGAAGTAATATTGAAATAGACTCAAATGAAAACTTCTTTCAAAATATATTAGAAAGAGTTAAAGAGTTCTTTTATTCGTAGATTTTAATTTTAAATAAATATAAATAAAGGTAAAAAAATTAGGAGGAATCACTGTATGATGATGGATAATATGGAAGAAAACACAATGTTAGATGGAACAGCTACAATCAAAGTAATTGGTGTAGGTGGTGCAGGAAACAATGCTGTAAATAGAATGGTTGAATCAGGAATAAAAAATGTAGAATTTATTGCAGTTAATACAGATAGACAAGCATTAGTACTTTCTAAAGCAGCATCTAAAATACAAATAGGGGAAAAAATTACAAGAGGTTTAGGCGCTGGTGCTAATCCAGATATTGGAGCACAAGCAGCAGAAGAAAGTAAAACAGAAATAGCAGAAGCACTTCGTGGAGCAGATATGGTATTTGTTACAGCTGGAATGGGTGGAGGAACAGGTACAGGAGCTGCACCAATAGTAGCAGCTGCTGCAAAAGAAATGGGAATTTTAACAATTGGTGTTGTAACAAAACCATTTACATTCGAAGGAAAGAAAAGACTATCACAAGCAGATCGTGGAATTGAAAGTTTAAAAGGTAAAGTAGATACTTTAGTAGTAATTCCAAACGATAAATTATTACAAATTATTGATAGAAAAACATCAATTGTAGAAGCATTTAAAATGGCAGATGACGTATTAAGACAAGGTGTACAAGGTATATCAGACTTAATCGCAATCCCAGGTTTAGTAAACTTAGACTTTGCTGATGTAAAAACTATTATGCTAAATACAGGTATGGCACATATGGGTATTGGTAGAGCATCTGGAGAAAGCAGAGCAGAAGAAGCTGCAAAACAAGCAATTCAAAGTCCATTACTAGAAACATCTATTGAAGGTGCAAGAGGAGTTATTATTAATATTACTGGTGGACGTAATCTAGGATTACACGAAGTTAATACAGCAGCAGAACTAGTACAAAGAAGTGTTGATCCAGAAGCTAATATTATTTTTGGTGCAGTAATAGACGAAAGTCTAGATGAAGATATTGTAATTACTGTTATCGCAACTGGTTTTGAAAAAGAAGAAGGAACATTATCTAGCAGTATTCCAGTAGGAGATATTATAGATAAAGCATGGGATAAAAAATTAAACTCTATTCCAACAACAGTAGATAATTCAAAAGTAGCAGATAATTTAGAAATACCAGCTTTTCTAAGAAAAAGTAAAGGTGTTAAATAAATAAAAAATAGTTACTATTTTAGAAACGAGAAGTATATTATGAGTATATTTCTCGTTTTTTGTGTTTTTTTGTAAATAAATTCTTTAAAAAGCTCCCATAAAATGACACACTTTTTAAAAAGAAAGGAGTATAGTTAATACAAAATAAATCTTAAAGAAAGGAACTAGCATGACAATTTACCTAGATGTCGTATTAATAGAAAACCTCTGCATGAACTATATTATTCTTTTTGCAACAGGTTACATTATAAGACTAAAAATGAAACACTGGAAACTAATACTTTCTAGTTTGCTAGGTGGAGTTTATTCGGTAGTTTCTTACTTAGAAATTTTGCCGCTATACTCTAATTTTGTTATGAAAATATTACTATCAATTGGAATGGTATATTTGGCGTATTCTGCAAAAACTATAAAGGTACTTGCCAAACAATTGACTATTTTTTATTTGACATCTTTTGTATTTGGAGGTTGCGCTTTTGCATTACTTTATTTTATTAGACCACAAGATATTCTAATGCAAAATGGAGTTTACATAGGTACCTATCCATTAAAAATAGCCTTACTTGGTGGGGTTATAGGTTTTATTATTACCTATATTGCTTTTAAAATAGTAAAAAACAAGCTAAAACAAAAAGATATGATTTATAAAGTAACAATTCAAATAGCACAAAAGCAATTACATTTACAAGCAATGCTGGACACAGGAAATATGCTAAAAGAACCAATAACAGGAACACCTGTTATTGTAGTTGAAAAAAAAGAACTATATTCAGTAATACCAGCTAATTTGTTAGAACATATAGAAGATTTAATAGGAGGTGAGAATATTAATTTTATAAGCGAAATAGAAGAAAAAGAATATCTTACAAAATTTAGAGTTATTCCATTTGCTTCTATTGGAAAACAAAATGGGCTAATGCTAGGAATAAAAGCAGATAAAGTAATTATAGAAAAGGATGAAAAAGAAATAAGAACAAATGTCATTATTGGAATTTTTGAGCAGACATTAAGTAAAAATCATACTTATACTGCACTAATTGGCTTAGACCTACTAGAAAGGAGTTATACAAATGAATTTATTACAAATATTAAAATCTAGTATTAATACATTATATGTAAGATATATTGGAAATGATGAAGTTGAAAATCTTCCCATTTATTATATAGGAGGAAGTCAAACTTTGCCTCCACCGTTAACAAATGAAGAAGAATTACAAATTTTAGAAAAGCTAGCAGGAGGTGACATCAGTGTTAGACAAACTTTAGTAGAAAGAAATTTAAGGCTAGTGGTATATATAGCAAAAAAGTTTGAAAATACAGGAGTAGGAATTGAAGACTTAATTTCTATTGGAACAATAGGACTTATGAAAGCAATTAATACTTTCAATACAGATAAAAAAATAAAACTTGCTACCTATGCTTCGCGTTGCATTGAAAATGAAATACTGATGTTTTTAAGAAGAAGCAATCGTGTAAAAGGAGAGGTTTCTATAGATGAACCACTTAATCAAGATGGTGATGGAAACGAACTTTTATTATCAGATATTTTAGGAACAGACCCAGATGTTACCTCAAGAAGAATAGAAGATGAAGTGGATAAAACATTACTAAGAGCCTCTATTGCAAAACTAAACAATAGAGAAAGAAACATTATGGAACTTCGTTTTGGATTTATAAGTGGAACAGAAAAAACACAAAAAGAAGTAGCAGATATGCTACGGTATTTCGCAAAGTTACATATCACGTTTAGAAAAGAAAATAATTGGCAAAATGAAAAAAGATATTATGAGCAAAACAGGATAACAGTATTTCAAATATTTTTAACGCTCGAAAAATCACACCACTTCGAAAACAAATCATATTCACTTTTATATAAAATAAGAAAATTTGCTTTTAACATAATTGAAATAGCAGTGTCGAAATTTGGTATACGATAATCGAATAAGCAAAACTCCTTTTGGAAATAATGAATGTAATAAATAATTATTTCTTAAAGGAGTTTTAATATGAATAAAGTAGAAATCTCTGGAGTCAATACTGCTAAATTGCCATTACTTTCGGCAGAAGAAAAAAATTTATTAATGCAAAAGGTAAAACAAGGAGATGAACAAGCGAGACAAGAATTTATTAATGGAAATTTAAGACTTGTTTTAAGTATTATAAAAAGGTTTAATGGAAAAGGAGAAAATTTAGACGATATATTTCAGGTGGGATGTGTAGGGCTAATTAAAGCAATAGATAACTTTGACTTAAACCAAAATGTGCAATTTTCTACCTATGCAGTACCAATGATAATAGGAGAAATTAGAAGATATTTAAGAGATAACAATAGTATTAGAGTAAGTAGGTCCATTAGAGATTTGGCATATAGAGTACTGAGCATAAAAGAAAGAATTGCAAAAGAAGAACAAAGAGATGCAACCATAGAAGAAATTGCAAAAGAATTAGAAGTAGGAAAAGAAGAAGTTATTATGAGTTTAGATGCTATTCAAGAACCAGTTTCACTGCAAGAACCAGCCTATAGTGAAAACACAGAAAATATTTGTATTATGGATCAAGTAAGTGATAAGAAAAACACAGATGAACTATGGGCACAAAATATTACCATAGCAGAAGCAATGAAAAGGTTAAATGAAAAAGAAAAAATGATAATTAATAAACGTTTTTTTGAAGGCAGAACCCAAATGGAAGTGGCAGAAGAAATAGGAATATCACAAGCACAAGTGTCAAGGCTAGAAAGAACTGCCATAGGACATATTAGAAGAATATACAAATAATTTAAAGATAACTTAAAACAAACCAAAGTAGCATAATTGAATTATGCTACTTTGTCATATATAAGAAAAATATAAGAGTACTAATAGCAACTTTTCTACATATAATAAAAAGAAATCTATTATATATGGAGGAAACTAAATGGGGCAAAAAGGGATGGATTTTAAACATAAGGAAGTAATTAATATTACAGATGGAAGAAGACTACGGTTTTGTTCAAGATGTATGTGCAGATTTAGAAAGTGGAACAATTACCTCAATTATAGTACCTGGAAGCAATAAGTTTCTTAGTATGTTTTCAGCAAGTAATGACATAGTTATTCAGTGGCAAGATATTAAATGCATAGGGGATGATGTTATATTAGTAGAAATATAATTAAAGTTAAAACTATAAGAGTAGATGCAAATAAGAAATTTGCAATTTTACATAAAATATGATACAATAATTACATCTTATAGCTAAGTGCTAAATTAAAGGAGGCTTTTGCTCATATGAAAACACGGAACCATTTATTAGTAAACATTATTCCTTTTGCCACTATGTTTGTGATTAGTTGCATTATATTGTGGATAGGAAGAGAGTATTACAAAGAAGCAGCTAAAGTATTAATGCTCATTGGAATGGTGATATTGCCTATATGCACAATAGCAACTGGTGATTGGCATGTTATTGCCAATACAATTATAGGAGCTGTTATTCCTGTATGCGTATGCACTATCAGCGTCATCATACAATTAAAGCTATGGACAATAATAGCACTATTAATTGTTGCTATATTGCTTATGGTAAAGCTTCTAATACATTATTGGAAGAAGGTAGAAAATAATTTAATAGAGTGTGAATTAACAAAAGAGCAAGAACCAAACCAAAACTGGTAATACAGTTTTAAAAATTAGGGGCATAAAATAGAAACGATTGAAAAAGCAGTTTCGAAAAATGCTCCTTATTTTTTTTAATAATAGGCAACTTTTTTATTTTATTACATATAATTAAGGAAAGAGGTCAATAAAAAAGATAATAATAGGAAGAAATTACCAAGAAAAAACTGTTGATTTACAATAAAATTCATGCTATAATAATCAAAGAGTCAAGAAAAATAAATAACTTGACAAAATACCAAAAAAAATTACAAAAAATAATAAAAAATGTATTGACTTTATAAAAGTAATATGGTATTATTATTAAAGTGTTATTACTAAACAAAAGCAAACAGCTTTTGGAAAGATAAATTAGTAAAGAAAAAGTACATTTTAATGAATTACATCAATGCTAATTTAATTTTTTGACTTTAATACAAAAAAATAAAAAAATTAAAAAAAAGTATTGACATTCAGAAATAAAGATGGTAAAATAACACACGTTAACTTACAAAACGTTAACAAAGCACATTGAAAAGTAAACAATAAACCTTTGAGAAAAACCAATAATAAATAAA
>CAMSEM010000028.1 GCA_947057505.1 uncultured Clostridium sp.
CCACTCTACATTTGTTTTTCCATCAGCTTGTGTTGGCACTTTTTCTCCTTTTGTTGGGTTTACATGTGCTGGTGGATTGTCTGGATTGTCTGGGTCTGTTGGATTATTTGCTCCTCCCCAATTTCCACTTGTTAAATATTCATTTAATTTATCTAAGTCGTCTTGGTCTTTTTGGGCAGCCTCATTTGTTTGGTCTGCTGCCTTTTGTGCCATCGTGATAATTCCACTATCTCCAAATAGCACGGTTATACTTACTCCTGCTAAGATTAAAAGCACTACGATTGTTACTACGAGCGCAATTAAGGTGATACCTTTGTTTTTGGAGTTTTTCTTTGCTTTTTCTTCTACTATATTTATTACTACATTTGGCTTGCTATTTTCTAAATAGTTTGCTTGTTTTCTGTTTTCCATTTTTTACGTTTTTCCTCCTTTGTTACTTTTTTATCTTTTGCCTTTTTATATTCTTTACCTTTTTGCTATTTTTTACTTTTTATAGCTACTTTAGGTATTTTCTTCTTTTGATATTATGAGCTTTTATTTAGCTTTTTATTCATAACTTATTTTTCTTAAACCTTTTTGATTTTCTTACAAACTATTTACTTTTCAAGGTTCTATAAGCTATGATTTCTATACTTTTTAAGCTCATTTTTATTTTCAAAGATACATAACTTCTTATTTGCTATTTACCTTTGCAATTTTATTCTACTTTACTTTTTATTGATTGTCAATCTTTTTTACATAATCTTTTTTGGTGTTGTGAAAATGCAAAATTCGGGGCAATTTTTCATAAATTTTATGTAATTTTTCTTGACTTTTTACTGTTTCTGTATTAAAATATTACAGTATATGTATGAATGTAACTATTTGTTTTGGCTTCTCCCCGGTAGCTTAGATACAATAGTTTCATATAGATAATGTTTTGAAAAAATGAAATGGAGGGTATGAATTACCATGAATAATACAACTTATAGTGTAAAAAAGAATGAAATTGAAAGCAAATGGTACATAATTGATGCACAAGATAAACCATTAGGTAGAGTAGCTGCTGAAGCTGCAAAATTATTAAGAGGAAAACACAAACCAACTTATACAACTCATATGGATGTTGGTGATCACGTAATTATTATTAACTGTGAAAAAATTGTTTTAACAGGAAAAAAATTAGATCAAAAAATTTATAGAAGCCACTCTGGTTATATTGGTGGTATGAAAGAAACTACTGCTAGAGATTTACTTGCTAAAAGTCCAGAAAAAATGATGACACATGCTGTAGTTGGTATGCTTCCTCATACAAGACTTGGTAGACAAATGGCTAAAAAATTAAGAGTATATGCTGGTAGCGAGCATGAAAATATCGCTCAAAAACCTGAAGTATGGGAGGTAAAATAAAATGGCAAAAAAAGCTGATAAAATAGTGTTTTTAGGAACAGGAAGAAGAAAAAAATCAATTGCTAGAGTTAGATTAGTAGAAGGTAAAGGAACTATTACTGTTAATGGTAAATCATTAGATGAATACTTTGGAACAGAAGTATTAAAAGTTATTGTAAAACAACCATTAGTTGCTACTAACACACTTGATAAATATGATGTTATTTGTAAAGTAGTTGGTGGAGGATTTACAGGTCAAGCTGGAGCAATCCGTCATGGTATCGCAAGAGCATTAAATGAAGCAAATAGTGAATACAGACCAGCTCTTAAATCTGCAGGTTTCTTAACTAGAGATCCTCGTATGAAAGAAAGAAAAAAATACGGTCTTAAAAAAGCTAGAAAAGCTCCTCAATTTAGTAAAAGATAGAATTTTATATTTCAAACTTGAAAGTACAAAACTTTCAAGTTTTTTAATTGCTAGATTGTATGTTGCTCCACTTTTAATATAAAACATGGTTATTTTGGATATTTTTGTTTTATATCTAGAAGATAACATTCTTTAATTTTTTATCATTTGAAAGAAAACAAGGTTTTAAATTGAAATAATTTGTTCAATTTAAAACCTTGTTTTCTATTTATTTAAATTTTCAGTTTCTGCTTGTTCTTGTGTTATGTCTTGTATTAACTGCTTATATGCCTCTTTTGCCAAATCATCTTCATAATTTTCATCTTGATACCTTTGAATTAACCAATCATGTACTGCTTCTTTTGTTTCTTTTATTATCATATTGCTTCCACTTTTTTTGGCTTTTAATGCTAGCACATGCACATCTGGATTTAAAATATCATTAGTTCCAGTATAAATAATTACATTTTCTAAATTTTCTAGTGGTCCATATATTGGACTTACTAAATAATTTTTTATTCTTTCTTCTGTACCTGCATAACAAATTCCTGCTACTTTTAATAATTCACTATTTAAAAGTTTGTCTTTTTCTTGCACTGTTTTAATTGCAGGATTTTCCATACTTACATCTAACCATGGAGATATTAAAATGGTTTTTGTTGGTTTTTGTACTTCTTGTTGTACCATTTTTTCTAATAATGCTAGCGCCATCCCCCCTCCTGCTGAATCTCCCATAAGAATAAAATGGCTATTATCTACCTTTTTTGCAATTTCTTTATATAATGGCTCTATCATAGCAAATGTATGAATGTAATTGTATTGTGGCGTTAATGGATAATCTGGTACTATAATAGTACTATTCGTATCTTGCGTAAGCTTACTTAAAAATTTCCAATGAGCATTGCTTAATTCTGCTACATAAGAACCACCATGCAAATAAAAAATAGTCTGCTGAGTATTTGTTTCTTGTTTTGGTGTTAAAATAAATACACTTCTACCTTGATATTTTTCTTCGCTTATATTACATTGGTTTATAATATGTTCTGGAATTTTTGAAGCAATATTTCCTGTATAAAAATATAGTACAATTGCAGCAATTCCAGTTGCTATTAACAGTATCATAAAAATAGTTGATATTATAAGTTTTGACTTCATATGCATCTTTCCTTTTAAAAGTGAAATTTTCTTTTCATTTTTTCTATGATTCCTACCTTATCTTTATTTTGATTTTTTTCTTTTATCTTTTCTATTACTTCTTTTATTTTTAGTGTGTTTATAGTAGGATATAGCTTATTTTCTCCCTTAGTATAAATTCCATTTGTGACAATGGTAGTTGGTATTTCTTGCTCTTTTAAAAAACTAAAAAAGTTTTTTTCTACTTGATTATTTTGTAGAATAGAACTAAATGAAAATACCATATTATTTCCATAGGAGCATGCTGTACATTTTATTTTTTCTGCTTTTTCTGGTCCTATTAAAAATAAAAATTGATCTATATAGGGTTCATACTCTGGTAACACATTTATTTTTCCCAAATTAGAAAATGTAGTAGTAGTGTACCTTTGTATTTGGCTATATATTAGCTTTAATATGAGTTTTTTTATATATAATGGTATCATTCTAATATATATACTGTTGCCTAACCTTACTGTATGTGCCATTGTTTTTGCAATTTCTTCTTTTTGTAATTTGTTTTTAAAGTTGTTTCTAACAAATGCCAAAATCAGGTCAAAGTCGGTTAAGTCTAGTTGTTTATGGTTTGCCACCACTGTCATATAAGAAAAGAAATTGCTTGTAGTTGTTGAATTAAAGTAGTTTTTTAAATTGACTGGTATACATACTTTAATCGGCTTTTTATTTAATTTTTGCTTTTTTTGTTCTTGATAAATAGAGTATATTAAAACAGAAGTAAAATATTGTGACACAGTTACTTTTAGCCTTCTGCAAGTTTTGATAAGTGGTTTTAAACTAATAAAACCATGTGTAACACCAACTTGATAAGGTGGCAATTTTTTTCCTTTTAAAATATATGCTCTTTGAGAATTTTCCTTTCTATGTAATTTTTTTTCATAGTTTTTTAAGTAGCTATCTTCTATATTTTGTGTATCTGCTTGTACATTTTTAATAGAAAATTGCTTATTAAAATTATTAGGATAGCAAAGGTTTAAATAGTGGTATACTATTGTTTTTACAAATTCAATTGCGGTACTTCCATCTGTTAAAGCATGAAAAATTTCTACATTAATTTTGTTTTGATAATAAGTTACTTTAAATAAATAACCATTATTTGCTTTTTTATCCATATAGTGGCATGGATATGTTTCTTCTTCATGAATATTAATTTCTCTTTGATTTTCTTCTAAATAGTACCAAAAAAATCCTTTTTTTAAACAGACTTTAAAAGAAGTAAATACTTGTATAGTTTGTTCTACTGCCTGTTTTAAAAGTTTTTGGTCTATTGGCTCTATTACTACAACAGATAAACGATAAATACTGCTAAACTTTTTATTTCCTACAATTGGAAATAGCTTAGCAGAGTTATCTAGTTTTCTCCATTTTACTTTTTCTTTTTTATTCATATGTGTTTCCACCTTAAATTAGGCTTTGCCTATTTTTCTTTTTCTTTATTTTACTACACTTGCTTCCATTATGCAAGCTTTGTACTATCTAGTCATTATGGAGCTCTTAATATATAAAGTAGTTATAATTATTTTTACAGTGGTGCAATTTTTCGAATGCCAAGTACCCTACTAATTGGAAATGGAAAAAATAATCATAACTACTCTGGGTAGCCCAATTAGGTGGACCAAAAGTCTTAGATACCAACGATGGAACTAACTACTCTATTACATCTAGAATATTTTCTCTTGTCATCCCTTCTAAGTTATAATAACTGTTTGGTACCTCTCCTACAATAATGCTTTCTGCTAATAATACCTGATTTATAATTTTTTCTTCTATAGTATTATATGGAGTTAATATGATAACATGACAAATAACTTCTAAATAAATGTTATGTAGTGTTTGGTTAATTCCACAAGAGGTAAATTCAGACTTTAGTTCTGTGTCTAAGTTTCCTACAACTTCTATTTTAATGTTTACTCTTGGTCCTCTTCCTGCAAATAAGTTACTTCCTAAAAAGCTTCCTAAACGAATAGAAAATGTATTGTTTTGGTTTTTTTCCATTTCCTCTTGAATATTAACTGGTATGGCAGAAATAATTTCGTTTACTGTAATCATGTTAGTACTTGCCATTTTTACATTTCCATTACTATCTTTACTAACTTTTACTAAATCTTCATAAGTGTAATTTTTCATTACTTTAGTAGCTTCATTATTAGAAATTTTAGTAGCTATTGATTTTGCTTTGTTTCTACATTGACTTTCTATGATTGGCTTTATAGCTTGTAAGGAAAAATATGCAAAGGTAAATGCAATAACTAAAATTGCAATTATTTTCAAAATTTTCCTATTTTGTTTTTGAGCTTTAGGAGAACGAAATTTAGGAGGCGTGGCTGGTAGCCTCCATCTATTTCTTGTATAAATTTTATCATCCATGATATCTAGGAATAAATAACTGTCTACCTACTTGCAAAATATTAGCATCTTCTATTCCATTTACCCTACTAATGGTTTCCACTGTGCTATTAAACTTTTTGGCTATTTTCCATAAAGTATCTCCTGGTTTTGCAAAGTAAATAATCATACTGTATCCACAGTTTTTTCTAGTTTCTTGTTCTTCAATTTGATCTATAATAAAAATATTTTCATCTTTTCCGCTAATTGCAGTAAAGTTTAAATCTATTTTAATATCTATACTTTCATCTGGCATAACTACAAAGTCTTGCATGCTTATTTCAATAATAGTGTCTATATGGCTTTCTTTTGTTATTTCTTCAAAATCCATAGTAAAGTTAAATGGCATATCAATTTGTTTTGTGTCTATTCCTCCATTACTGTTTGCAGAAAAAATAAAGTTTAATGTTATTTCTCCCTCATATACAATTCTATTGTTTAATAATTTTTGCTCTTGAATTGTTGGAACTACCTCTACATCATATATTTTTCTATCTCCTATTTCTGGAATTACCTGTTTTTCTCTAATATTACATACTTGACTTCTTGACTCTCTTTTTTGCATTAGTTTTACTTTTCTTTGGTTGAAATTCAAGTCTACTGTTGGACTATATAAATCTTGTATCATTTGTAGCTCCTTATTTTCGTATGCTTCACAATAAGCTTCTATTTCTGCTTCTATGTAAATAGAATGTTCTTCTATATTATTGGGTTTTACTATTACATTTTTAATTTCATATTTTACATCACAAATATGCTCTTCACTAATATTAGGCAAGTCAATAAAACCAATTACTGGTATAATACCTTCTTTTAGGCAAATACGATTATCTTCTGTTAAATAAATTAGTTTTACTTGTAAGTCAGCTTTGATTAGTACTTTATTATAGCTTATTTTAGTATCTCGATTCATAATTCTTATGTCTGTTTTCATTACTTCTACTAAGTTGTCAATTTCGTCCAAATTTAAAGTGTCTTTCGCATATACTTTTGTACTTCCACTTCCTATTAAAGAGTTAATATGAAAATCTTTGTTTAAAAATTGAATATCTCTCAAGTTAGAAATCTCCTTAATATATTCTACAGTTTCATTAGAAGAAATTTTGCTTTCTACTTCTAAAATTGCTTTTATATGAATTTTTCTTCCATTTAATACTTTACAGTCTAATCCTTTTAAGCTAATATTGGTATCTAGTTGCATATTGCTTTTTGCTTTTTCTACATCTATTATCTGTGTAAAGTCTAAGTTTGTATTTAAACTTCTTACCTGATTTTCTTCTGTGTCTGATAAATACATAATATAGGTATTGATTGAACCATCTATTCTAATTTTTCCATCTAAAATTTCTTTTTTATAAATGCACACCAATCCACTGCTGCTAATAACATTTAATATGTCTGGCTTTATATCTGGAACTATAGAGTCGTCTTCTACCATAAATGTATCTTTTTTTTGACTAATAATTTGGTTTAGCACTAAGCTATCTTTTGCCGTTTCGAGTGCCATTTTTTTCTCCCTCCTATTCATTGTTTCTTTTTTATATATATGATAGGGATTAAAAAAAATTCCTAGTTTTGTAAAATATACCTTTATTTTTATCATTTTAGGAAAGTAACAAACCCAAAAGCACTGTATCAAACTTTATTTTCATAAAATTTGATACAGTGCTTTTTATTTACCTAAGCTTTTATACTTTTAAGCTAATTCTTCTCTTGGCTTTCTTGTATTTATTACTGGCGGTGGTATTAATGGGCTATAGTTTGTTCCGTCAAACACATCTACTTCTACTGTTCTTGTTAGAATATCGGTATAACTATAGGTAACATTTCTATTCTCTTCCTCATATTTAATAACAAAAATATTAGGATAAGTTTTTTCTATTGTAGCTTCTTTTTCAAAGGATTTACTTCTTCCAAGTGAACCTTTGACAATTATCTTTTGTCCTATCATGTCATTAATATCTGTTTTTAAGTTTGCAATGTCGTTTGGACAAATCATGGTATCACCTACTTCTTTTAGTTCGATAGCGTGATTATATCATTACGATTGCCAAATGTCAAAAAAGATTTTTTCATGTCGAAAGCGTGTAATTGGCTTGTTGCAAGTGTTCAGTGTTTTTATTGTTGAATTATTACAATTGTGTTACATTTTTATTACAATTGTATTTCAATTTTATTTAAAAAGCTATTTTATAACTAATATACGCATTTATATTGTGATGATTAACCTTTTTGGCTCTCTTGGTGAGGAGTGTCCCAAGTCACCCTAAATAGGGTAACTTCCCCCGTCCCCAAATCACCAACATTATTGCACTTCTATCCCTAATTCTAAAGCCCATCTCTTTTCTTTTTCATCATTTCCTATATAGGTTAATTTTCCATTAATCATTTGAAACTTATCTGCATAGTCTTTTAATATTTCATTTGGTATATTTGAGCCTTGTGTTACTTCAAAGGCATAACCTTTTTGTGCTTCTTGTTCTAAGTTACCATTTTGAAGTTCTACTATTTTGTTAGCAATTTCTTCTCTTTTTTGTAATACTATTTGAATGACAGATTCTAGTTTTTGTATAGTTTGTTCTGCCTGCTCGATTGTTAAAATAGAAAAATTTTCTATTTTCAACGTATTTAAAGTAGTTTTTTCTATTGCTAGAAAACTACCATCGTAAAGTTTTATATTTCCTATTGCAGTATAGCTTAATTTTCTTTCTATGACTTTTAATAATTGGTCTAGTTCTTCTTGCACGAATCTTCTATCTACTTCACCATTTGTTTGGTTAATTGCCATCATAACCGCTAATGTTTTCATTCTTTGCGCACATTCATCTATTACCTCATAAGAATCTCCTACTATCTTAAGAAACTCTACTGTAGTATTTCGTGACTTTGCTCTTTTTATTGCTTCTGATAATATATATTCATCATTTGTATTCTCAAAAATTCTATCATAAGATGCTGCTAAATTTTCTTTTAACATTGGCAAATATTGCTCTATTTCATATTCTAACGCATTTTGTTTTGCAGCCACTGAGGATATCTGTTCGCTTATTATAACCATAATCGTTTCAACCTTATTTATGGCTGCCTCTACATTGGTATAGTCTATTTCTTCTTCTCCATATAAGCTATTCCATCTTAAATCTTTTATGGTAATTTCTATTTTTCCTTGTTCAAAATAGCCATTTCCAAATTGGATTACATATGGATTATTTTCATCTACTTCTCCTGTTAAAAATAATCTACCTTCATATTTTGCAGTATTGGCAATATCATTAATTTCTTGTATTAAACTATTTATTTCTGTTTTTATTTCTTCTCTATAAGTAATTGAATATTGGTATATAAGCGCATATATCCTTTGAAGTTTTTCCTGCAAGTTATTCATGTTTCCTTCACAGTTTTGTATTATTTCTATTCCCTTTTGTGCATTTGCAATTCCTACTTGCAATGATTCTATTTGTTTTTCTAATTGTTCTTTCAAATCCCAAATAGTATAATCTTCATTTAGTTGTATTAGCTTTTCTATTTCTATTTGTTCTTTTACTGTACTTAGTTTTGTTTTAAATTGAGCTTCTTGTGCTTTAACAATAAGCCCATCATCACTTATTGTTAAATTGATAGATACTCCTGCTAAAATTAAAAGCACTATAATTGTTACTACTAAAGCAATTAATGTAATGCCTTTATCTACTTTTACTTTTTCTTGCATGTTCTACTTCTCCTTTTCTTTTGTTTATTTTAAGTATTTTCGATATATTTTATACTATTTCTCTTTATTATTTTTTATTATATATTTTTAATAAGTTATTTGTAAATACCTTTTTCTATTTTTTACTATTCACTAATTAAAAAATAAATTTACCAAATCTGATTATTTCTAAAGAAATTTCTAATTAATTATATACTCCCTTTTATTTTCAAACAATAAAATATTCTCCTTTAGGTGGCACTAATTCTACATAATATCATTTTTATATTTTCTTTAAATAAAATTCTAATTAAAACAATAATGTAATAGAAAAACTAGTATGCTACATTTTAATTTGCATACTAGTTTTAACCTACATTTATTTTACAAGATGTGTCCCAAGTTACCCTAAATAGGGTGACTGACCACCGTCCCTAAATCAGTAAAATCTTCTTTTTGCCTTGGGCTCCTACTCCATCTACGCCTCTTTGCCCATCACGTAGTTCTTTTTCCATATCTTGAATAGTTACATATTTATCTTCACTAGTTGTTGCTACTTTTTCTGCTACAATTAATGGATCCATAAAGTCTATTAAAATTCTTGCTGGTGATGAAGCAAAGTTAGCCCCTGCTAGCATAAGCCCTTCATAGTAACTTTGGCAAGCACCAGCAAAAATAATTAATTCTTTTTTATTTTTTTGTTTTCTTGCTTCTTCTACTGCTTTTATAAAATACCTAGAATTTCGATAGTTGTATAAGTTATTAAATTGTGTTCCTTTTCTTATCATTCCGGTCATGCCCTGTAATTACTAGTATATCTGGATTATGCCTTTGTACTAAAGCTCCTACACTTAATTGTTGCCTTCTTTCTGGAATGTTTCTTACAATGGCATTTAATCCTAGCTTTTTGTAATATCTACGAGATTTTTCACTATACTTTTTATCTCCATCTAAATGCAAAATTTTTCCTGTATATACTATCATTTTCTCACGAAAAAGATAATTCTGCTTTAGTATTTTTTCTCGCTTTTCAATACGTTTGGCTACTTTTGCCTCTACTTCTCTTACATGTTGCTGTATCTTTTCAGTTTCTATTATTTGTAAGTCTTCTAGAGGACTATCTGCTTGTATGCGGATAGTAAGTCCTTTTAATATTGCAAAACCTTTTCCATCTTTTGTTTTTATAATTCGTTCTACTACAAATATAATATCTTTTCCGTAGGATAATCTACCTACAACATCTCCCTTTCTTATTTTTCTCATATCATAACATCCTTTCATAGAAAGAATTTTACATTCTATACCTAGTTGGTTATGATATTCTATGTCGTTTTTTGTAAAAAGGTGACATATGGCTATATATTTTTAATGTTTTTCTTTTTAAATAAAATAAAGGTTGGTATTAGCATAATAAGCATATATACTATGATAATTACTAAGGAAAATCCTATCGTAAGCCCTTCGAATTTTGGAAGACCTCCAAATAAGTACTGGGTTAAATCCCAGTTTGGTGTTACAAAGAATTTTAACCACCACAATTTTAATATTAATCCTATTTGATTTATAAAGCTTGAACCCATATAACCTAATAGTCCAATTGTAATAGCTAGTGCAGAATTGGTAAAAATAGTGCTAATACAAAATGCTAAAGTCATAAGTAAAATATAAATTGGCATTTTTCCAACAGCTTGCATTCCTAAATAGCTTACTATATTTATTTCTTCTAATTGGTTTGTGTTATGGTTATATACTATTGCTGGAGTATGAAAACTTTCAAATCCTTGCACTAAACCTCCCACAATAAATTGCATGCTTAATACAGCTAGTATAATAATAACTATTAAAATTAGGCAAGTAATTAGTTTTGAAGCTAATATGGTTGTTCGTTTATATGGTTTAATAAGTAATAATTTAATAGTTCCTTTACTAAATTCTTCGCTTACAATGGTTCCTGCTATCATTATTATCATAATAATAATGAAAATTTCAAATTGATTAAATACATTTAGTAATATGCCTCTTGCATCACTTCCGCTTCCTGCTTCTGTTTGATGTTCTATGTCATATTGGCTAATTGCTGCTATTTCTAAATTATTATAATACTCTTGTTTTTGACTATAGTCTTCTTGATTATTAGAATCTTCATAATCCTTTATTTGCATTTTGGCATTTTGATATTTTCTTAAACAAGTATTTTGATAATTATAGCCATATGGAATATCTTTTTCTAATCTCCAATTTGTTACTTGTTTTTGTAATTCTAGCTCATAAATTTGGTTTTCTATATTTTTTATTTCCATTTGAGTTTGTGCTTGCTTTTTTAACTGGTTTTGTTCTAGTAAATTATTTTCTATTTCTATTAGTTCTTCTTTTGCAAAATGGCGCCAATCTCCTGCATTTATTTTTTGAAGAAGTATATCATATTGCTTTTTCATATTTTCATATTCTACTTTATTTTTGGCATCATATTGATAATAGTTCATTTGACTAATAATGCTGTTTACTTTATTCCTTATAATTTGTGCTTGCCAAGTATTACTGTCACCATAATTTTGTATTAATTTTGCTGTATCTATTTCTGTTTTATACATTAGGTATTCTTCTAAATCTTCTTTGTTGTTGGGATTTAGGTCTTTTAACATTTCTTCATAAAAGGCTATATCTACTCCCACATTATAGTCAGAGTTTTGTCCTTCATATTTATAAATAAAGTTACAAGCAATAATAAAGATAAGGGTTATGAGTAAGGTAATATAAATACTTTTTTTCTTAAATATTTTTATACATTCATTTTTTATTAAATTAATCAATGGTATTACCTCCTGTCTTTTTTAAGAATACATCTTCTAAGCTAATTTGTTCTTCGCAAACCTCATATATTTTTATGTGGTTTTGTACTAATTGTTTTACAATCTCTGGTATTTGTTCTTTTGTAGCTTCTATAGTAAATTGAGTATTATTTTTTATTTCTAATGGACATGCTATGTATTCTTTTATATTTTTTGTGTTATCAACTTCTATTTTGTAGTTGGGGCTTATTTCTCTTTTTACTTTTGTAATATCTGTAGTTTCTATTACTTCTCCATTTTGTATAATGCATACCTTGTTACAAAGTGTTTCTATTTCTGCTAGATTATGGCTTGAAATAAAAATTGCCATTTTTTCTTTTTGTGCTAGTTCTTTTAGTAGTTCTCGCATTTCTTTAATGCCTTCTGGGTCTAGTCCATTGGTTGGCTCATCTAAAATAAGTAGGTTTGGTTTATTTAAAATAGCTTGTGCTACCCCTAGCCTTTGTCTCATTCCTAAAGAATATTTTGATACTTTATCATGAATTCTATTTTCTAGTTTTACCAATTTTACAACTTCTTCTATACGTTCTTTCGTAATCCCTTGATACATGTTTGCTACTAACTTTAAGTTTTCATATCCACTTAAATACATATATAAGTCTGGATTTTCTATGATTGCACCTACTTTCTTGATTGCCTTTGTAAAATCTTTTTCAATATCGTAGCCATTAATCTTTACACTTCCGCTCATTAATACTTTGCAACCCTAAAATTAATTTAATAGTAGTGGTTTTTCCGGCTCCATTTGGTCCTATAAATCCTAAAATATCACCTTGATATAGGTCAACTGATACGCCTTTTAGGATTTGTTTTTTTCCTAGCTTTTTGTGCAAATTCTTGCAACTTAATACTAACTCTCCCATTTTTTCCTCCTCTTATATTCTTTAAACTTTTATTATATTATCACATGTTTCTTAAGAAAAAAGGTGTTATTTTCTTAAGATTTTATAAAGGCTTTTATTTAAGTTATCATATGCACATCCACAAAAACTTATCGCATAATTATTTAGTTTTTTATATAGCAGTCCTAATAGTATCTGTTTTTGCAGTTTTCAAAATTCCTGAGTTGTTGTTTCTTCTTTGAACTTTCTTCCGCCTCAGCATTTTGAAAACAAGAAAACAAATACTATTAGGACAATTTGACTTAAAAGCACTAAATAATTACAATTTATTCAGGTTAATTCTATTATTTGCTTGCTTTATTTTGTGCTCTGTGTTACAATAGGTATGGCTTTTTAAATAAAGCTTAAATGAATTTAATTATTTTTAGAACACTATTCCTTCTTGATTTTGATATTAGAAAGGTTTAATAGGTCAAAATGTTAAATGTCAAAATTATTAAGGAGGATTTTCATAATGGCAGACAAAACTTTAACTTGTAAAGATTGTGGTGCAGAATTTGTTTTTACAGAAGGTGAACAACAATTCTACGCTGAAAAAGGTTTCACAAATGAACCTCAAAGATGCCCAGATTGCAGAAAAGCAAGAAAAGAGCAAAGAAGAAATAATAATTACAATAACTAATTTAAAAAATAACACCTATTTGGAAGCAATTCCTAATAGGTGTTATTTTTTATACAACCTTTCTATTTACATCGCTTTTGTATGGTTTCCACTATATTTTAGTTTTGTTGCCATTCCTCCTCTTATGTGCCTTTCAGCTTTATTTTCATCTAATATTGTTCTTACCTCATGTGCTAAAATAGGGTTTATCTTAAGTAGTCTCTCACTTACATCTTTGTGTACTGATGCTACTATCAAGAGCGATTGGATTCATATCATTAAAATTTGTAATAACTGTTGGTGTACTTCCTATTTCATTTAATAGCTTTAATCTTACTTCTACATTTGAATCACTATCTACTTCAATTACATCTATAATTGTTTTTAGCATTGCATTTGTAATTGTTTTATTATTTAAAATATCATCTACTGTGCTAATTGTTTTAGATAATTCTTTTTCTAATACATCTTTTTCTTTTATTTCTGATGTAATTAATTTTAATTCT
>CAMSEM010000029.1 GCA_947057505.1 uncultured Clostridium sp.
TGTATGGATAATATCTATAATTGGTGTTTCCCACAAAAAGTTTATGCGATCATATAAAAATTAGAATTTGACAAATCCAAAAGAATATGCTATTATTTAATTACAAAATAAATGAACTTTGAATATCGCAGTTATTCAAAATTAGTCGTATGTGTACCCGCGAATACACATACTTTTTTTATGCAAAAATAGAGCAGACCGCGAAATCTACTCTATCGACTAATTATTACTGCTTATCAGTCTTAACTTCTTTGTCATCTGAAATTTGTTTGTGTTGCTCTAATTGTTGCTGTAACATAATGTTCTTTTCTTTTTCTAGTATGTACTTATCAACAAAATGCAGAATCAAATCGCAGTTATTCAATTTTAGTCCCCCTTTCCGCCCTTTAGAAAGGGCTAGCCTTTCTATTTACGTAAGGTTAATAATTATTTTATTACATTTGGCAAGTAAAATCAAGCATATTTCGAATTTTATACAAAAAAATGTTCTCTTATATTTTTATTCTAAAACCAGTAAGTATTTTACAATTATTTCCAAGTTTTACAGTGCAAAAAAGTATGGAAAAATGATAGCTTTTAGTAAGTATAAAATTCCACAGGTATAGAAATTACTAAAACATAGAGTATCAATTGATTTCAAGTTTTCTTTCCCTACTTTGGCGTGTCGAGGTATAGAGCCACTATCGAGAGATAGGGACTCTATGCCTCTTAAAAATTTAGAAATAAATTTTTAAGATACAGTACAATTTCAAGGACAATTTTGTTTTAGCTTTATTTTTTTGTTAAGTTGTGATATGATAAGAAAAAATTTGGAGGTATTAGCTATGAAAATTACAAAATTCCCACAATCATGTTTATTAGTTGAAACAAAAGGAAAAAAGATATTAATCGATCCAGGAACATTAAAATATAAAGATGAGTATTTTGAAATATGGAACAAGGTAGATATCATTCTAATCACACATAAACATCCAGACCATTGTAATACAGAGGTTTTAGAAAAACTAAACAAAAATATAAAAATATATACAACAAAGGAAGTTTCAGAAGCAAATAAAACATTAGATATAAACATAGTAAAAGAAAATGATGTTATTGAATTGGATAATATAAAAATAGAAGTAGTGCATGCAATACATGGATATCAACCACTATTAAAAGGTGCAAAAGAAGTACATGAAAATGTCGGTTATATTATCGATGATGGAGATAACAGACTATATACAACTAGTGATACAATCTGTTTTAAAAACGAATATAAAGCAGATATCTTATGTGTTCCAGTAACAGGACATGGACTAACAATGTCAGCATTTGAAGCAGCATTATATACAAAAGAAGTAGGAGCAGTTTTAACAATACCAATTCATATGGATAATCCATCATTTCCACCAGATTTCAAGTTTATAGAAGAAATGTTTGAAAAGTATGAAGTGGAATATGAAATATTAGAAAATGATGAGACAATTGAAATATAATAATTAAATAGGCAATTTCTTGCTAGAGGTAAAGGTGCGGTACCAAAAGGTATCGCATTCTTTGCCTCTTAAAAATTTTCTTTAGAAATTTTTTAATATGGGGAGAATTTTGCTGAGCAAATCGCTGTATATATATTAGAGGGATTATTGTAATAGTACAAGATTTTTCTTAATAAATATATAAAGGTGAGGCTTAGTGGAAGATAGATATATGAAGCTAAAATTTGAAAGAGTTATTAACAGAATATTATATGTGGAAGGCGTAATTGATGAAAAAAAATATAAGCGAGTATCAAAAAAGCTTGATAAATTGCTATTTGAGGAAAGTAAGAAAAATTTTACTTCAACCTTGACTTAATTTAGCTTATTCTAATACAATTAAAAAAGTATTAATTGTGTAAGAGAAGGGAGGTATATTTGACTGTATATGAAATGAAACAAGCATTTTTGCTTGGTAAGACAATATTTGAGTTACCTTTAAATGTAAGTTATTATGCTAGAGTTTCTACAGATAAAGAAGAACAGATTAATTCTTTGGAAAATCAGGTTAGCTTTTTTGAAGAGTACATTAAAAAAAATAGAAATTGGACTTTTATTCGGTGGCTATGTTGATGAGGGAATTAGTGGAACAACTTCTAAGAAACGTGAGAATTTTATGAAAATGATTGAAGACGGAAGTAACAAAAAATTTGATTTACTAATTACAAAAGAGGTTTCAAGGTTTTCTCGTGATACGATTGATAGTTTACTTTATACTAGAAAATTGCTAGAATATGATGTTTGTGTATATTTTCTCTCAGACAATATTATAACAGCTTCTTCAGATGGAGAGTTAAGGCTTACTATCATGTCTAGTATGGCACAAGATGAAGTTCGCAAAATCTCAGAAAGAACGAAGTTTGGTTTTAAACGTGCTATTGAAAAAGGTATTGTTCTTGGTACAGATAATATTTGGGGTTACAAAAAGAATAAAGGTAAGCTTGTGATAGACGAAGAAGAAGCTCCTTGTATTAGAGAAACTTTTGATATTTATGCAAATGATAGTAAAGTCGGACTAAAGAAACTATCTATTCTATTAAAAGAACAAGGTTATTGTAATCATAACGGAAATCCAATTCATCCTAATACCTTAAAACGAATTATACAAAATCCAAAGTACAAAGGTTATTATACAGGAGGATTATCTACAGTTGTGGATTATAGAAGCAAGAAAAGAAACTTTAATGACCAGGCAGAATGGAAAGTGTATAAGGATTATGAGAAAGTTCCTCCTATTGTATCAGAAGAATTATGGGAAAAGGCGAATCAGAAATTATTATCTAGAAGTAAAAAAGCAGCAATGTATCAAAAACATCAGACTTTGTATGCTTTATCTGGAAAGTTATATTGTGATAAGCACAGATGTGGATTTGTTCGAAAAATCAGACACTATAAAAATAAAGATGATGTGATTTATTGGTATTGTGCAGATTTTCATAAAACTGGCAAAAAGAATTGCATTCCTGCTTGCTTTAAGGAACAAGATTTATATGATATTTTGCTTTCTATCTTTAAAAGCTATGAAGTCTACAAAGAAGAGATTTGTGAGGAATTACTGTCTTTTTATAAAGAACTTTCTAAAGAAGAGGAAAATATAGAACAAGAGGCAAAGCTACAAAATGAGTTAGAGGTACTTGAAAGAAAAAAAGATAAATTATTGGATTTAGCTTTAGATGGACTTCTAAGCAAGGAAGATTTAAGTAATAAGAAAGTAATCATTGAAACAGAAATTAGAAAAATACAAACAAAATTAAAAGAATTAGAGGGTAAAAAGAAAACACTAAAAGAGGAAAAAGACCAGAATATAAAATTAAAAGAAAGAATATTAAAACAATTAGTGATAAGTAAAGATAATTTAGAAAATTACATAGAGGAATTGTTAGATAAAATTATAGTGGTAGAAAAACCAATAGAAGATAATAAAAAAGAAAGTGAAGTAGAACTAAAAATTATACTTGCAGGCAATAAAATAATTACCTATGGTAGTGCAGTAAAACCCAGGCAATTCAGTCAACTAAACGGAAACAAAGTGGCTGATTATAAAAATCTCCCACTTTGTCACTCCCATGCACATGGTTAATGCTTGCTTTCCGTGAACTACAAGCTTTTCTAAAATATTTATCTAAATTAAACGAAATTCTAGGCAAATAGCCTAAATCCTCCATTAAAGTAAATAAAGGAAAGAAAATAGCCATAGGTGGGAGCATAACCGCAATTACCCAAGTAAGAGTAGTATAAATGCCATCTATTAAAATACTAGTAAGCCATACAGGAGAATGTATGGTATTAAATCCAAGTATTAATCCATCCTTTATCCAAGCAAATAAATTAGATAATAACTGGGAAGGGTAGTTAGCACCTACAATGGTAATCCAAAAAATAACACCTAAAAACAGTAGCATAATAGGAACACCAAATTTTTTAGAGGTTAAAATCTTATCAATTTTTCGGTCACGTTCATTATAAGTATCTTTTTCAAAACTACAAACATCACTACTAAGTGTTTCAGCTGTAAAAACAATACTAGAAACAATTTCATCTCTAAAATTATCTGCAGAATCAATATCAATACTTGAAAATTTAGACTTTATTTGAATAAGTTTTAAACTAATAGAGGTATCTTCTAGTAAAGAAATATGTAAATTTTTAGAAATAGAATCTAAAATTTTTTTATCCCCATCTATTAATTTTAAACAAATCCATCTGCTCAAATAATGTTTAGAAGGGTCAAGCTTTTCTCTAATAGCAGAATCTAAAATATTGATACAATCTTCAATTACCTTAGAATAAGAAACTTTGTGGGGGCAAGGAGTAATTTTTCCGAGTAACCACATCTTCTAATTTTTGCATCAATTTTTTTAATGTCTTACCTTTTCTAGCAATGCAGCCAACAACGGGAACACCAAGCATTTTTTCAAGAAGCTCAAAATTAATAGAAATACCCTTCTTTTTTGCCTCATCTAGTAAATTAACGCAAACTATGATATTAGAAGTCAATTCCATGGTTTGATACACTAAATTCAAATTTCGTTCCAAACAAGTAGCATCTACAATTACAATAGTAGCATTAGGATTTCCAAAACAAATATAATCCCTTGCAATTTCCTCTTCTTCAGAATGTGACATAAGCGAATAAGTGCCAGGAATATCAACCAATAAGAAGTTTTTATTATTAAAATGGCAAACACCACTAGCATTAGAAACAGTCTTTCCGTGGCCAATTGCCAGTATGTTGATGCATGCCAGTTAAATTATTAAAAATAGTAGACTTGCCAACATTAGGATTTCCCGCAATAGCAATTGTATAATCAAAACCGTAGCGCTTTTTCAAAAATATCTTTTTCATTTACTTTATTACCAGTAGAACTCGCAGTAAGTCCCATAAAACATCACCACCTAGTTTATTGTATGCAGTAAAATAAAAAACGACCACTGGGGATGTAAAATTTGGTACAAAAATTGTACCAAGGGGATAGATGCGTATTTTTTAGGAAAGTCTTGTTGGTATGAAATTTCATGCCAGATGGTTGAAATGTTAAGAAATAATATAAGTCCATAATATCTTTTTAAAGAAGATAATTATGTAAATAAAATATCACCTGAAATAGTTGCATTTATTGTTTTGAAAGTAGGAAAAGAATATAATTGAGTGGAATAGGAAAAAGTAAAAACTAACAAGGTATTTGCGAATACTATATGTGAATATATAATGTAGGAGAATAATAAGAGACTGTATAAAAAAGATCAAAATGAAACAAAAGAAAAGGAGTAAATAAGAGATGCAAGAAAAAGTAGAAAAACAATTAAAAAAAATACCACAAGTAGGAAATAAAGGCATTACCTTAATTGCCTTAGTAGTAACTATAGTAGTACTTTTAATCTTAGCAGGGGTCAGCATTGTAGTACTATGGGGAGAACATGGGATTTTAAAAACAGCACAAGATGCAACAGGAAAGTTTGAAATAGAAGCAGAACGAGAAAAGATAGACAATGTACGAATCGATTGGGGGACCAAAAAGGTCATAGATAAAAATGTAACAGCAGAAGACTTTTTTGATATGTTAGAAGCATCAAATATTATAGAAGATAGTGAAAAAGATAGAACAGGTCTAACTGAAAACAATACTTACATTGTAGAAACGAAATCAGGTTATGCAGTAAAAATTATTGTGGACGAAAATGGAAATGTCCAAATAGGAGATATAGAAAAAGTAGATTTAGAACCCAAAATAAGAGATATAAAAATAACTACAACGGAAAATAGTATTACAGCCAAAGCAATTGTATCAGGAACAAGTGGAAAAACAATCAAGTACGAATATAAATTAGAAAACGAGCCAGAAAGTGAATATCAAGAAATGCAACCATTAAAAAATGGAAGTTATACTGTGACAGGATTAACCAAAGGTGCAAGTTATATTATAAAAGTAACAATAACACATACAGCCCCTCTTGTAGAAGATACTAGAACAGCAATAGCACAAGAACAAGAATCAGATTGGGCGTATTTAGGAAGAGTTGCAAAAAGTATAGCAACAAGAACAGACATTAATATAGATAGTAATACACAAAATGTAAAGGGAAAAACTGAACTAGGAGAAAATTACAATATCAGTGTAGGAGATACATTCAAAGTAAGATATAAGGGAGAAGATGAGCCAGGAATAAGAAATGTAAGAATAATAGGATTTAAACATGATGACTTAGTAGAACAAACAGTATATGGGGGAATAAATGAAAAAGCAGGAATTACATTTGATTTTGTAGACTTTTTAATAGGTGTGAATGGGAAAAGAATGCATACAAACAATACCAATGATTATGGTTGGGTGTGGACTGAGGTACGAAGAAGCCTAAATGGGTATACAACACGTGATCCAAAACAAACAGGTTCAGCAGGAGGATATGCTGCACTATTGAGTAATAGCAGTCTAATAAAGCAAGTAAAGAAAGAATATATGCCAAAATATAATAGTGAAATATTAAGTGAAAGCCCAGCGGAAGATTATTTATGGTTATTATCATGTGGAGAAATATGGAGTGATGGATATAACGGGGGAAATACTCGAGGAGATGCAAGGAATAGTGAAGGAAGTCAGTATGCTTATTATAAAAAAGTGACCGATGGAATAGCATGGAATTCGGCAAACACAGAACTTGTTAAAAAGGTAAAAAGTTGGGATTCGAGTGCTACTTGGTGGCTAAGATCTCCTGCTTATCATGAGAACGTTGGGGGATTTTGTACGGTGCGGAACCAATCGGACTAGGTGGCATGAGGCATTCGAGTGAACCTAATTATCTGGCCCCTGGATTCAGCATTTAAGCTTGGAGATTTTGCATAAATTACAAAAAAACACCATCTTAATAATAGGATGGTGTTTTTTTGTATGCTAAAAATTTGCAATTTCATTAGCAAAGGTTTTTGGAAGATTTTGTATTCTCAAAAAAATAAACTAAAAACAATAAGATATACAATTTTAAATCAAAACCTTAATTTTTTTACTATCTTCCTCTCTTAAAGCAATTACACTACCACGTACCTCATAGGCAGTAGGGTCACCGGCTAGGACTTTTAAAAACAGGTTTTATCTTGGTATTTTTTACAAGCCCTAAATCTAATAATCTTCTACGAAGTGAGCCTCCACAAACCAAATCTTCTATTTGCCCACAAGTATTTATATTTAGTTTATTCAAAGTTATCATTTGCATCATGAAAATCCTCCCCCAATATAATATATTATTATTTTATGTTAAAGTTATAAAAAAAGTGTAAAAAAAATAATGACATTTGTAAAAAACTATAATATAATAGGAATAATCTTAGGAAAAATGTCGAAAAATGACATACGATTTTAATTGCAATTTCGGGAATTTTGTATTAAAATACAAACATATTTATTCAAAAAAATTTTTTTCGAAAAAGATTCCCAAAACTAAAATTTTTCAAAAGGAGGTTTAAATAAAAATAGTTTATAATCATATTAAAGTAATTACAAAAAAGAAAGGAGAGTATATTAATCTTTTTAGATTAATATGAACTAAAACTATGGAACAAACTATGTTAAAAGAAATTTTAGATGTTGTAATTGAAACAAAAAAAGAAGTAGAAGAATTTAGAAAAGAAATGAAGCAAGAGCAGGAACAATTTAAACAAGAGATAAAGATAGAATTTGGGCAATTCAAACAAGAAATAAGAGAAGACCAAGAACGATTTAGACAAGACATGAGAAAGGAGGTCGAACAATTTGAACAAGAAATAGAACAAGTACAACAAAAATTAAAAAAAGAAATCATACAAGAACAACAAGAATTTAAACAAGAAATGAAACAAGAACAAGAAAAATTTAGAAAAGAAATGAAAGAAACATTTGAAGAATTTAAAGAAGACATGTTAAATGCCTTTGAAGATTTTAAAGAAACAATAACTGAGGCACATGGAGAGTTGAATAAAAATTTAGCCATTACTCTTATAAGAAATAAAGAAGATATTAATTTAGAACTAAGAAAATTAAAAAAAGACATTTATAAATGGACTAAAGAAGATATTGCATTTTATAAGGACATGCAAAATAAGAAAATGAATACACGTTTTAAAGAATTAGAATTAAAAATGGCATAAAATGGAGATAGGTAGCCTTAAAGAACCTAAGTAGAAAAGAATAGGAGAAATAGAAAAAATGGAAAAAGTAAGAGGATTTGAAATAGCAAAAGGATTTGAAAATGAGCAAATTAATTTACCAGTACGCAAAACAAAATATTCAGCAGGGTATGATGTAGAAGCTGCAGAAGATTGTATGATACCAGCATTTAAACCAGGGCAAGCTCCAACTTTAATAAAAACAGGAGTTAAAGCATATATGCCAGAAGATGAATATTTAATGCTATGTAATAGAAGTTCTAACCCAAAGAAAAAGGGATTAGTATTAGCTAATAGTATTGGAATTGTAGATAGTGATTATTACGAAAATCCAGATAACGATGGTCACATTATGTTTGCTTTTTATAATGTAAAAGCAGAAGATGTTCAAATAAAAAAAGGTGACTGCATAGGACAAGCAATTTTTCAAAAATTTTATATAGTAGATCATGATGTTGCAGAAGGACAAAGGCAAGGAGGATTCGGCTCTACAAGCAAATAAACAAAAGTGTTTTGAAGGATTAATTTTAGGTAAATTCACATTACATTATTCAATTACTTAAAAACAAAATCTAAAAAGTAAAATGAAATCACTGAACAAAATTGCAAAACATAAAAAAGTTATAAAAAAAATTAAAAAACTGCAAATCCTTATAACACAAGGAATTACAAAGAAAAACATAAAAAAATAAATGGCAAAAGTTTTGACTTTTGCCATTTTTTGTAGTATAATAGAAATGTGGTTTAAGAAGATCCTAAAAGACCTTTCTTAACAACTGTAATTATATTATTTGCAAATTTAGGAAGGAGGACTTACATGTTTAATGTAGGAGATAAAATTGTATATCCAATGCATGGAGCAGGTACAATTGATAGCATAGAAGAAAAAAATATTTTAGGAGAAAACCAAGCTTATTATATTATTAAAATGCCAGGAGAAGTTAAAGTTATGGTACCAACTAGCAAAGCAGAGCAAATTGGTGTTAGAAATATAATAGGAAAAGAAGAAGCAGAAAAAGTAATTTCTATTTTGGGAGAAGATGAAACTGAGATGTCTCAAAATTGGAATAAAAGATATAGAGATAACATGGAAAAGATGAAGAGTGGAAGTGTTTATGAGGTTGCAGATGTTGTTAGAAATTTAAGTTTTAAGCAAAAAGAAAAAGGTCTATCAACAGGAGAGAAAAAAATGCTTTCTAATGCTAAACAAATTTTAGTAAGTGAGCTTGTTTTAGCAGAACATGCATCACAAGATGAAGTAGAAGAACTAATTGATAACAAAATCAGCCTATCATTTAATGAATATAGAGCACCACAAGAACAAATTGATTTAAGTACAAATATAGTAAATAAATTTATACCATTTGAAGATAATAATTAGTTAAATACATAATAACTAAAGTAGATAACAATATTTGAAACTAAATATTGTTATCTATTTTAGTTTTATTTGGAATTTTTTGTCATATTGTAAAGAAGGATTTCTACACTTTATGTCGAATAATATAAATAGTATATAGAAAGGTATGTATAAATTGGTACGATATAGTGATGAATTAATTGAAGAAATAAGGTCAAATAATGACATTGTAGATGTTATAGCTGGCTATGTTACATTAAAAAGAAGTGGGAGAAACTTTTTTGGGCTATGTCCATTCCACAAAGAAAAGTCTCCTTCTTTTGCCGTTTCTCCAGATAAGCAAATATTTCATTGTTTTGGCTGTGGTGCAGGTGGAAATGTTATTCACTTTGTAAGTAAAATAGAAAGTTTAGACTTTAAAGATACATTAGAAGTATTAGCTAGTAGAGCAGGAATAGACTTACCAACTTTAGAGAACTATGAAGATGATAAAACAGCTAAGCTAAAAGCAAAAGTTTATGAAATTAATCAAATAGCAGCAGAATTTTATCATGAAAATTTGTACAAGCCATCATCAAAAATAGCACAAGAATATATTAAAAGGAGAAAATTAGATAATCGTACCTTAAAAGCTTTTTTAATTGGTTATGCTGGAAATTTTGATGAATTATATCAAATTTTGAAACAAAAAGGTTTTACACAAGAAGAGATGTTAGCATCTAGTTTAATAAAGAAAACCCAAGATGGAAAGTATATGGATAGTTTTCGAAAAAGACTCATGTTTCCCATACTAGATATTAGAGAAAGAGTAATTGCTTTTGGTGGAAGAGTGTTAGATGATAGTAAGCCAAAATATATTAATTCACCAGAAAATATTGTATACAGCAAAGGTAGAAACTTATTTGGCTTAAATGTAGCAAAAAAACATGATACTAAAAGAATTATTATAGTAGAAGGCTATATGGATGCTATTTCATTATATCAAAGAGGTATTACTAATGTGGTAGCATCTCTTCGGAACTGCTATGACAGAGGCACAAGGTAGATTACTTAGAAGACATAGCCAGCAAGTAATTTTAGGATATGATGCAGATGGGGCAGGTCAAGCAGCTATCTTGAGAGGAATGGAAATTTTACAAAATTTAGGATGCGACATTCGTGTTTTACAAATAGAAGGTGCAAAAGATCCAGATGAATATGTGGTAAAATATGGACCAGAAAGATTTTTAAAATGTGTGGATAATGCTATTTCTTTAGTAGAATTTAAAGTAAAAGTATTAAAAAAGAGCCTAAATATAGAAAACACAAATGACAAAATTAAATTTTTAAATGAAATGGCAAAAATACTATCTAAAGTAACTAATCAAATGGAAAGAGAAATCTATATAGACAAGCTATCCAAAGAATATAGAATATCCAAAGAAGCTATACAAGCAGAAATCAATAAGTTAGTATACAAACAAAATACTAGCAGTAAAAAGTTAGAAAAAAAAGTTACTGCTATGCAAGTACAAAAAGAAGAAAGCCAAAATAGTATTCAGCCAGCTATTTTAAAAAGAGAAAATATGGTCATCTATTTATTAATCAATGAATCGCAAAAAACCTATGAAAAGCTTAAAGAAATTATTAATATAGAAGACTTTAAATATGAATTAAACAAACAGATTCTAAAAAAATTGTATGAAGCATTAGAAAAAGGTAATATTAATATTAATCATATTTTAGATTTATTTGAAGAGGAAAATGTAATAAGCCATATTACAGAAATAATGGCATATGATTTTGAAATCACAGATGTTAATAAAGCTTTAGAAGATTTAATTAATATTTATGAAAAAGAAAAACTACTAAATAGAAGAAATGCAATATTAAAGAACTTAGAAAATATATCAGGCTTAACACAGGAACAAATAAAGCAATTAGAAAATGAATTAAATGATATTATTTTAAAATTGGCTAAAATTAAATAAAATGGGAGGTTTCATAAATGAAAAAGGAGCAAATACAAAATGCACTAGAGGAAAAGAAAGAAAAAAAAGTAGATGAAATTAGTAAAGAAAAAGTGGCAGATATACTAAAAAAAGCAAAAGAAAATGGAAAAATAACTTATGGAGAATTAGCACATGAGCTAGAAAATACTAATCCAGAACAAATTGATAGGGTTTTTGATGCATTTGAAGAATTAGGAGTAAGCGTATTAAAAGATGATGAAGACCTAGATGAAGAGCCAAATTTAGAAGATTTACAAGATGTAGAAGATATTAAGTTAGAAGAAATTGACTTAAACAATATTGAAGGAGTTAGTATTGATGATCCTGTTAGAATGTACCTAAGAGAAATAGGAAAAATCTCACTATTAACCTATGAACAAGAACTAGATTTAGCTAAAAAAATTTTAGAAGGAGAAGAAGAGGCAAAGCAAAAGCTTACAGAATCTAACTTAAGATTAGTAGTAAGTATTGCAAAAAAATATGTAGGTAGAGGAATGCTTTTTTTAGACCTAATTCAAGAAGGAAATATGGGGCTTATTAAAGCAGTAGAAAAATTTGATTACACCAAAGGATATAAATTTAGTACTTATGCAACATGGTGGATTAGACAAGCCATTACAAGAGCTATTGCAGACCAAGCAAGAACAATACGTATACCAGTGCATATGGTAGAAACCATTAATAAACTAATTAGAACCTCTAGACATTTATTACAACAAAATGGTCGTGAACCAACTCCAGAAGAAATAGCTAGCGAGATGGAAATACCAGTAGAAAAAGTAGTAGAAATACAAAAAATTGCACAAGATCCAGTATCTTTAGAAACTCCAATAGGAGAAGAAGACGATAGCCATTTAGGTGATTTCATTCAAGACGAAGATAGCCCAGCACCACAAGACTCAGCAGCATATACTTTACTTCGTGAGCAATTAGAAGAAGTTATGGGTACCTTAACTACAAGAGAAGCAAAAGTACTAAAATTAAGATTTGGCTTAGAAGATGGAAAAGCAAGAACCCTAGAAGAAGTTGGAAGAGAATTTATGGTTACTAGAGAAAGAATTAGACAAATTGAAGCAAAAGCACTAAGAAAATTAAGACACCCAAGTAGAAGTAAGAAATTGAGAGATTATATGAATTAAGAAACAATATTAATTATTCAATGTTTATTACTTATAAAGCCTTGTAATATAGCAATTTTTTCGCTACAAAATTCTATATTACAAGGCTTTTGACTTAAAGTGAGTGAATAATTACTATAATTAACATAAAATGCTTGATTTTTAGTAAAACATGTGGTAAAATATAAGAGTAGTTTAGAAAAAATTACCTTATAGGAGGTGAAAATTCTTAAAATTTAAGTTTTAAGAAAAAAATTATGAGTATATTAGAAAAATTAAGGTATTTTTGGGATGAAACCTTAGGCGTGGATTGTCCTGATGAAATCGATATAGAAACAAGTGCAGACCCTAACTATCAAGAATTAAAAGCATCTTTAGATAGAGTTGATGAAATGGAAAAAACACTTTATAATACTAGTAACAATAAAGGTGGAAAAGGAAATACTAATGCAGTAGTAGAAAAAGTTGTTATTAATCATGAAATTGCAAAGGAAAGCCAAACACAAGAACCTAAGGAAATTTCTACAGAAAGAGAAATTTGAAGAGAAATAAAAGAAAAAAGTTAAAAACATATAACTTTTTTCTTTTATTACTATTGACAAATCTTAAAAGAGCTTATATAATATTAGTTGCTAAAAAGAATAATCATATGGCGACGTAGCTCAGTTGGCTAGAGCATTCGGTTCATACCCGAAGGGTCATGTGTTCGAATCACATCGTCGCTACCACAAAAAAAGC
>CAMSEM010000030.1 GCA_947057505.1 uncultured Clostridium sp.
CACAGCTATTATAATTCTTTTAGCAGAATTGATAATAGCTGTGAATCGTAACATCAGTAATCAATTTCTAGTAACCAATTTCTAAGAATAAGAAAATAATTCTATTGCTATGTCCTAAAAAATATGGTAGTATTATGTTGAAAAAGGTTTATACTTTTTAATCAATAGAAAATTAGCCAAAAGGTAGGAAGAACAAAAATGAAATGGGTATTAAAATTTATAAAAGAATATAACCTAAAATATTGGCTAGCCAATACCATTATTATCCTAGGTTCCATAATAACAAAAGTAGTACCAGTTATCTTAATAGGAGATATTGTAAATAAAGGAATTTATCAAAATGATTTTTCAAAAATTCCTTTTTTGTTTATATTATCTATTACCATCTATTTGGGAGGAAGGATTATTACTTATGGTGGGATATTGCTAATTGATACGGTAAGATTTCATTTAGCAAATAAACTAAAAAAGAGTTGTTATAAAAAGCTAAACGAATTAGACCAAACATTTTATAAAGAAAAATCAATAGGAGAACTTACCACCATTTTAACAACAGATGTTCATACTATTCATCATAATATGTGTTTTGTAGTAAAACAATCCATGGGTATGTTAGCAAGTAGTATATTAGCTATTTTGTATTGTTTGTATATTAACCCAATATTAACTCTTATTATTCTTATTCCAGCTCCCATTATTGCTATTTTATCTAATAGGCATATTAAAAATTCTAATAAACTATATCAAAAAGAAAGAGAAAGTTTATCCAATTTAAATAGTTATATACAAGAAAATATAGAAGGAAATAGGCTAGTAAAAACTTTTGGAAACGAAGAAAGAGAAATTGCTCAATTTAAGGAAAAAAACAAAGTACTAAAAAGCAGAAATCTAAACATACAAAACCTAAATATCAATTATATAACGAAGGTAGAGTTTCTTTCTTTTCTTATGGAAATACTACTAATTTTATTTGGTGGAATATTAGTTATGAAAGGGCAAACAACTTTAGGCGATTTTGTGGTTATTAATACATTTATGGGATTAATCCAAAAGCCTTTTACACAAATGAGTGGTTTTATTAATGATTGGCAAAAATTTAAAGTGGCTGTAGCAAGAGTGAGAGCTTTACTAGAAACAAAACCAAAGATAAAAGATGAGGGGACCTGTAAACTTACCAGCTGGAATCATATTTCCTTTGAAAATGTCAGTTTACAAATAGATGGCAAATCAGTAATAAAGCATATTAACTTCAATTTGCAGCCAAATAAAACATATGCTTTTATTGGTGAAGTAGGCAGTGCAAAATCTACCATAGGAAAATTACTATTAAGGCTATTAGAACATACAAAGGGAGAAATAAAAATTGACAATCAACCAATTCAAAGCTATACCATAGAAAGCTTAAGAAAAAATATAGGCTATGTTTCACAAACTCCATTTTTATTTTCAGATACCATTAGCAATAATGTGACTTTTGGAAATACAGAATTATTAGAACAAGATATTAAAAACTTTTTAAAAATTGCAAAAGCAGATTATATATTTGATTTGCCAGATAGTATTCATACTGTTATTGGAGAAAATGGCGTAAGTTTATCTGGAGGAGAAAAGCAAAGACTTTCGCTTGCAAGAGCAATTGCAAAAAAACCAAGTATATTAATTTTAGATGATATTACCTCAGCACTAGATTTTGAAACAGAGCTAGAAGTGACCAATAATATGAACCATTTAGAATATGAGTGTACTAAAATCATTATTGCACAAAAAATTTTATCTGTAAAAAACGCAGATGAAATATTTGTGATGAAAGAAGGAGAAATAGTAGAACAAGGTACCCATGAACAATTATTAAATCAAAATGGATTATACAAAGAAATATATCATATTCAAACTAATAAAAGGGAGGAGTCGATATGCAAGTAAACAAATATGATGAAGATGAAAAAAATACCTCCTTTCGCTTTTCTAATTATAAAAGAGGATTAACTTATATAAAAAAATATAAAGCAAAACTAATCATAGTATTTTTATTAAACTTCCTGTCTATTATAGCAAGTTTATTTATTACTAAAATACTACAATATGTAATAGATAAAATTATTCCTAATAATAATTTTGAAAGATTATGGGCTATAGCACTATTAGCATGTATTTTCATGCTAATAGCTGTCATTTTAAAAAAGAAGTATTTAGAAATTTTAGCCTATGTAAATCAAAACATTGTAGAAGATATTAAAAACGACTTGTTTTCTCATATACAGTATTTATCAGCTAATTATTATGACACAAGACCCCATGGAAAAATATTAGTTAGGCTAACAGACTATGCAAACGATGTATCAACACTAATTACAGACAAATTAGTAGCTACTATATTAAACTTTTTTAATATGCTAATAGTAACAATATTTATGCTTACAACAAATGTAGAACTAACCATCATTGTACTGATAGGAATTAGCATTCTTAGTATGATATTTGCTTTTACAGCAAAAATAAAACGAAAACATAAATTACTAATTAATAATAAAAATGCTAATCTTAATGCCTATCTAATAGAAACACTAAGAGGAATGGAAACAACAAATGCATTTCATAGAGAAGAAAAAAATGAAGAGATATTTAATCACTTAAGTGAGGATTGGAAAAAAGCAAATTGTAATTACCTAAAGGTTGGGAATATTGGTTGGTTTAGTGTTCAAAACATATCACATTTTGTATATGCAGCAATTTATTTTGTAGGAGCCATGTTTTTGTACCCAAATATTTCAGTTGGAACAATTGTAGCAATGGGAAATTATTCTGTACAATTTTGGAAACCAATGGAAGACTTATTTACCACTTTTGATGAATTTATTAATTCTATGACATATTTAGAAAGAATATTTGAAACGATGGATGAAAAAATACAAATACAAGATACCAAAGATGCTATAGATATGAAGATAAATGGAGAGATAGAATTTAGAAATGTAGACTTTTCTTATGTAGAAAATGTAAAAGTACTAGACAATGTATCATTTAAAATAAAGCCAAAAGAAAAAATTGCAATTGTTGGACCAACAGGAAGCGGAAAAACAACAATTGCTAACTTAATAGGTAGATTTTATAATATTGATAGTGGTAATATTTTAATAGATGGAGTAGATATCAAACATATAAAGTTAACATCTTTAAGAAAACAAATAGCTATTATGCAACAAGAAAACTACTTATTTAGTACCAGTATTATGGAAAACTTAAAATATGGAGTAGATAATATAACAGATAAGCAAGTAATTGCTATGTGTAAAAAGTTAAATGTACATGATTGGATTTTAAACTTTAAAGAAGGATATAATACCATATTAAGAGCCAATGGAAGCAACTTATCTGATGGACAAAAGCAAATATTATGCTATATAAGAACCATCATTAATAACCCACAAATATTAGTTTTTGATGAAGCAACAAGTAAAATGGATGTAAAAACAGAAAAAATGCTACAAAGCTTAACAAATGAATTTATTAAAAATAAGACTGTCATTACAATTGCACATAGATTAGACTCCATCGTAAATAGTGATAAAATTATATTTATGAAAGAAAAGCACATAAAGCAAATAGGAACACATGAAGAATTAATGCAATTAAAAGGTGATTATTATGAGTTATATCATAGTCAAGAGGAAGTGCTTAAATAAAGGGATATTATTTTATAAAAATTGATATAATTGTGAAAACCGTTGGAATTGACAAAACGCCAGAAACGGTGTAAAATAGAAGGCGTAGAAAAGGAGAAATTTATGCCGAAAAACAGTAGTAAAAAAATATTTGAAGGACTTATATCAAAAACAAAAGCATACTTAATTTTAATTGCTATCTTATTAATTGTCATTTGTGTTTTAGACATACATTATTTAAGTGCTGCCATCTTATTTTATATACTAGTACTGGTATATACTTACTTTAGTAATAAAAAGAGAAAAGCAGAATTATCTGAGCACTTACAAGACTTAACATTTCATGTAGATAAAGCTGCTAAAAACACTTTAATTAATTCACCATTTCCACTAATCATTATTGAAACAGATGGAAATGTTATTTGGAAAAGTACTAAATTTGTAAAAGAATTTGCAAACACTGATGTTACTAATAACTTAAATGACTTATTAAAAGAAATAAAATTAGAAATAGAAAATAATGAAGAAAATCTAGAAAAAAATATTCATAAAGAAGTAGAAATAGGTAGCAAAATATATGAAGTGCTTGGTAAATATACCAAATCTAAAGAAGAATATATGCTTACCCTGTACTTCTTAGATGAAACTGAAAATATAAATTTGAAAGAAAAATATAATAGCTCACAAATATGCGTGGGGGTAGTTATGATAGATAACTACGAAGAAATGAACCAAAGGCTAGAAGATGAAGAAAAGCCAGGAGTTTTAGCGAAGATTGAAAAAACGCTTTATGATTGGGCATCTACTTTTGAAGGCTTAATGATAAAAGCCGAAAGAGATACCTTTGTATGTATATTTGAAAATAAATATTTACCAGTATTAGAAGATAAAAAATTCTCTATCTTAGATAGTATCAAAGAATTAGAACTTTCAGACAAAATACCAGTTACCTTAAGTATTTCGGTATCGAATGAAGGAGAATCTAACTATGAAAAATATAAATCTGCACAAGCAGGAGTAGAAATTGCCCTAGGTAGAGGTGGAGATCAGGCAGTAGTTAGAAAAGAGGGGAAATATATCTTCTTTGGTGGAAAAAGCCAAGAATTAGAAAAAAGAACAAAAGTAAAAGCAAGAATTGTATCCCATGCATTAGAAGAATTAATGGAACAAGCTAAAAATGTTATGATTATGGGACATAGCAACCGGTGATATAGACTCTATGGGAGCTAGTATGGGCTTATACCGTTTAGCAAAATCATTAAATAAAGAAGCTTATATAGTATACAATTCTACTGGAATTGGATTACAAAACTTTATTCAAACAGCAAAACAAGAAAAAGAATATGAAGAGGCACTCATTGGAAAATCAGAAGCAATTTCCAAAATCTCGTCAGAAACACTACTAATTATTGCAGACACCCATAAGAAAAATTACGTAGATGTACCAGAATTATTAGAAGAAACTAGTAAAATTGTTATTATCGACCATCATAGAAAAAGCCCAGACTATATAGAAGATGCTATTCTTACCTTCCATGAGGTATACGCATCATCTGCTGCTGAGTTAGTTACAGAAATTTTAGAATATGCACAAAAAGAAATAGAATTAACTACCTTAGAGGCAGAAGCACTATATGCAGGAATTATGATGGACACCAAAAACTTTACATTTAAAACAGGGGTTAGAACCTTTGAAGCAGCTGCATACTTAAGAAAATGCGGAGTAGACATTATCAAAGTAAAAAAATGGTTCCAAAGTGACCTAAAAACCTATAACAAGATTTCCAAAATAGTAGAAAATGCAGAAATTACAAACGAAACAATAGGAATTTCTACTTATACAGAAAATGATAAAGATGCCAATATTATTTGCGCAAAAGCAGCAGATGAGCTATTAACCATAAGCGACATTACAGCCTCATTTGTTATTGGAAAATTAGGTGATAAAGTATGTATTAGTGGTAGATCTATTGGTGACATTAATGTACAAGTTATTCTAGAAAAATTAGGTGGAGGCGGTCACATTACTTTAGCAGGAGCACAAGTAGAAGGTATGACCATAGAAGAAGTAAAACAAGAATTAATCAATCGTATTAATGAGTACTTTTTTGAAATAGCAAATTAAAAAAGAGGCTGCTTTGCAGCCTCTTAATTAAAGTCTTCTATAAAATTCAACTTACCTACAATTTCCTCACTTAAAAGAATATTGGCAAATTGTACTAGTTCATGGAATAATGTAATTTGTCCCTTATGGTGTACATCTATTCCATATAAAACCTTTATCTTATACTGTGTAGCAATTTTCCAAAAATCTTTACAAGGGTATGTTACATTTTTTAATTTTTCAAATTGTTGCTCTCTTGGCAAAAAAGCCAGTTTTTTGTTTTCGTAATATACTTTATTAAAAATATTATTTAAATTTATTTCTAATGGTATACTATATTTTTCAGAAGACTCACATATCATATGAGAAATTTTAGCCTCTATTTTTCCAAACTGTTTGCCATCTGGTCTCATAAAAAAGTCTGGGTGAGCAATAATATCTGGAATACCAAGTTCCATAGCTTTATCAATATATTCCGCATATTGTATAAGCTCAGAGTCTGTATATGGATGTTCTTTTCTAAATCGTTTTAATTGGTTATGGTCATCATAAATAAAATGTTGCCCCAATATAATTTTATCAGTTTCAGCTTTTAGCTCTCTCAAATATTCTTCTTCACCAGGTAAATATTCAACCTCATAGCCAGTTTCTATTTGAATTTTATCTTTATACTTTTCCTGTAATTCTTTTATACTATTTAAATATTCACTTCTTTGAGAATAGTTCATTCGTATATTCGTTCTTTTATCAATTTCATTTCTTTGTGGGCAGTGGTCTGTAAAAGCTATTTTCTTAAATCCCATTTTAATATAGTCTAATATATAGTCTTCATCTAACATATCTAAATCTGCATGACCGCATCTAAAGGTATGTTGATGATAATTAAATTTTTGCATATAAATTCCCCCTATGGCAATAATTATATCATTTTTTGTGGAAAAAACCAAGTATTACTTGAAAAATAGGGACAAAAACGATATATCAATATAAAGTTAAATCCAAGGTTAAATTAAATTATATTATTTTATTATTCGGCAAACAGTCAAGCAATGTAAAATATCAACTTCATAAAATTATTAAAACTAGGAGGTAAGATGAAGATACAAATATTTACCTATCAAGATTATTTAAAATATCAAGAAATATTAAAAATAGTGGAAGAAATAAATGACAAGAAGATGCAGAAATAGAATTTATTATGAGAGTTACAGGGCTAACAAAAGAAAAAATAATGCAAATAAATACTAAATACAGGAAAAAGTACACAAAATAGAAGCATATTGCCTACTTTCTATTGAAAAAAACTTGATTTTGCGATATGATATATAAGATGAAAATGATTTTAGAAAGCAAAAGGAGGAACAACATGAAAGTAATCTTATTAGATAATATAAAAGGTGTAGGAAAAAAAGATGAAGTAATTAATGCAAGTGATGGCTATGCAAGAAATTTTTTATTTCCTAAAAAACTAGCCTTAGAAGCAAATGCAGAAAATATGAGTAAACTAAAAGCAAAACAGGACTCAAACCAATATAAAAAATCAGTAGAAAAAGAAGAAGCGCAAAAGGTAGCACAAAAGTTAAACGGCATTTTACTAAAAATTGCTGTAAAAACAGGTGAAAATGGAAAAATATTTGGTTCTATTACAGCAAAAGAAATTGCAGATAACCTAAAAGAACAATATAAAATAGAAGTAGATAAGAAAAAAATAGAACTAAAAGAGCCAATTAAAACACTGGGAAGTTTTAATGTTTCTATTAAATTATATGAAGGTGTTGTAGGCACTCTAAAAGTACAAATGATAGGTATGTAATAAATATTCTAATATTTTTAAATAATGTTATAATCACTTGTTCTTTTCCGTATAAAACAAGGTTAGTCTACCTATATTGCCCATGCTTTAGTGCTTGGCAATCGTGAGACTTTTTACTTTGAAATTGCTTATGAACGACTTTATTATAACATTATTAAAAAAATAAAAATTGGGGGCAAAATAAATGGAACTAGGAAAAATACCACCACATGATATAGAAGCAGAACAAGCTGTAATTGGTAGTATGCTAACAGATAAAGACGCTATTATGGCAGCAGTAGAGGTATTAAAAGAAGATGACTTCTATCGTGAAGATAACAAACAAATATATAGTGCAATTTTAAACTTATATAATAGAGCACAACCAGTAGATATTATCACATTAAAAACAGAATTACAATCTATGAAACAATTAGAAGCAGTGGGGGGCCTAGAATATATTGCACAACTTCCAGATAAAGTACCAACAACTGCTAATGTAGAACAATATATTAAAATTGTAGAAGAAAAATCAGCATTAAGAGCGTTACTTAAAACTGCTAATGAATTGATTAGCTTAGGTTATGACCAAACACAAGAAGTAGAAGATATTTTAGATGTAGCAGAAAGGAAAATATTTGATGTTATCCAAAGTAGAAACCAAAAGGGCTATGCATCTATTAAAGATATTCTAGTAGACTCTTTTACACAATTAGAACAATTATATAATCAAAAACAACATATAACAGGTGTACCAACAGGATTTGCAGATTTAGACTATATAACAGCAGGTCTTCATGAATCAGATTTAGTTATTGTAGCTGCAAGACCAGCCATGGGAAAAACAGCATTTGCACTAAATATTGCTACTAATGTTGCAGTAAGAGCCAATACACCAGTTGCTATTTTTAGCTTAGAAATGTCAAAAGAGCAAATGACAAATCGTATCTTATGTGGAGAAGCAATGGTAGATAGTAACAAAGTAAGAACAGGAAAAATAGAAGATGATGATTGGCAAAAACTAGCAGAAGCATCAGGAGAACTATCTCAATCACAAATATTTATAGATGATACCCCAGGTATTTCTGTTATGGAGATTAGAGCAAAATGTAGAAAAATGAAGCTAGAGAAAAATATTGGAATGGTAGTAATAGACTATATTCAATTAGTACAAGGAAGCAATAAAAGAGGCGGAAGCCGTGAGCAAGAAATTTCAGAAATAAGTCGTTCACTTAAAATTTTAGCAAAAGAAATTAAAGTACCAGTTATTGCATTATCACAGCTTTCAAGATCTGTAGAACAAAGACCAGATCATAGACCAATGCTTTCAGATTTACGTGAATCTGGAGCTATTGAGCAAGATGCAGATATTGTTATGTTCTTATACCGTGATGATTATTACAACGAAGACTCAGAAAAGAAAAATATAGCAGAAGTTATTTTAGCAAAGCATAGAGCAGGTTCCACAGGAACAGTAGAACTATTATGGCTTGGTAATTACACTAAATTTGCTAACTTGGACAAGTATAGGGAGTAAAAATTTTTTTGTATTATAAATTGGTAAGAAGGAACTACTTACCCAAAAATAGCAAAACAATCTAAAGGAGAAATATGTTACAAGCACAAGTATTAGAAACAATTAAACAAAATAACTTAATACAAAAAAACGATAAAATCGTAATAGCCGTATCTGGTGGACCAGACTCTATGTGTCTACTAGATATTTTGTATGCTCTAAAAGAAAAATTAGAAATTAAACTTGTTGTAGCACATATTAATCACCAAATTAGAAAAGAAGCTAATGAAGAAACAAAATATGTAGAAGACTTTTGTAAAAAAATGAATATTCCATGTTATATAAAATATGCAGATGTAAATAAAATGGCAAAAGAGCAAAAGCTAGGAACAGAAGAAATGGGAAGGAAAATTCGTTACGATTTTTTAGAGGAAGTTGGAAAAAAAGAAGAAGCTAGCAAAATTGCAACAGCACACAGCGCAAGCGATAATGCAGAAACGGTATTAATGAATATTCTAAGAGGAAGCGGAATTGCAGGACTAAAAGGAATTGAAATTGCAAGAAATAGTTATAGCAAAAGTAAAGAAAATAACATAGAAAAAAAGATTACTTTTATAAGACCGCTTAGAAATAACACGAGGACTCAAATAGAAGAATATTGTAAGCAGCATAAACTAAATCCAAAAATAGATAAAAGCAACTTTGAAAATATTTATACTAGAAATAAAATAAGAAATGAATTAATACCATATCTACAAAAAGAATTTAACCCTAATATTGTAGAAACTTTAAATAGATTATCTAATATAGCCAAAGAAGAAGAACAATATTTTACACAAATTATTAAAGAAAAGTATGAAACTTTAAAAATAGGGGAAAATGAAAAAGAAATTATTTTAAATTTAACAAGGTTTAATATATTACCAAAGGTTATAAAAGTAAAACTTCTTTTATATACTATTAACAAGTTAAATGGTAATGCACAAGGAATAGGAAAAGTACATTTAGAAGATATTATCAAGCTTTGTCAAAATAATGTTGGCAATAAATACTTAATGCCAAATAAAAATGTAAAAATATTTATAAAAAAAGGAAAAGTTTTTTTTATGGCTAAACCAAACCTTCCGTAGCAAAAGGCTTGATATGACTTGATTTGCCAAATGAAAGTTTTGTGAAAATACTTGAAATTGAAATTACAATATGGTATAGTCTAGTTTGAAAAATTAGAAAGTATTTATGAATATAAAAAAGAGGAGGAAATGTTTTGAAAAACAGTATTAAAACATTAGCAATGTGGCTAATTATAGGAATTATTTTAATTGTATTAATTAGTTCTATCATAGAAAATACAGACAACAAATTAGCATATTCTGAATTAGTTTCTAAAATAGAAACAGAAGAGGTAAAAGAAATTACTTTAGATTCTAATGGAACAAAAGCAGAAGTAAAGCTTAAAAATGAAAACTTTGCAAAAGAAGTTAATATTCCTAGTGTAGATAATTTAATGGAAACATTAAATGCAAGCATGAAAGCAGGAACAGTTAAAGTAACAGAAAAATCAGAATCCATTTGGATGGTGATTTTTAGTTTACTTACCCCATTTGGTATATTAATTATTTTCTTAGTTTTTTGGTTTCTGCTTATGGGAGGGGCACAAGGGCCTAATGGCGGAAATGGTAAAACCATGTCATTTGGAAAAAGCCGTGCAAGAATGATAAACCCTACAGATAAAAATAGAATTACATTCCAAGATGTAGCTGGAGTAGATGAAGAAAAAGAAGAACTAGAAGAAATTGTAGAATTCTTAAAAAATCCAGGTAAATTTGCTCAAATGGGAGCAAGAATTCCAAAAGGTGTATTATTAGTAGGACACCCAGGAACTGGTAAAACTCTTTTAGCAAAAGCAGTTGCAGGAGAAGCAGGAGTACCATTCTTCTTTATTAGTGGTTCAGACTTTGTAGAAATGTTTGTTGGTGTTGGTGCATCACGTGTTAGAGACTTATTTGAAGAAGCAAAGAAAAAAGCACCATGTATTATCTTTATTGATGAAATTGATGCAGTAGGACGCCAAAGGGGTGCAGGACTTGGTGGTGGTCATGATGAAAGAGAACAAACTTTAAATCAATTATTAGTAGAAATGGATGGATTCTCTGCAAACGAAGGTGTTATAGTTTTAGCAGCAACTAACAGACCAGACATTTTAGATAAAGCCTTATTAAGACCGGGTAGATTTGATAGACAAATTGTAGTAGGTGCACCAGATGTAAAAGCAAGAGAACAAATTCTAGAAGTTCATAGTAGAAAGAAAAAACTAAGTGATGATGTAGATTTAAAAACAATTGCTAAAAATACATCAGGCTTTTCAGGAGCAGACTTAGAAAATGTATTAAACGAAGCAGCTCTATTAGCTGCAAGAAGAAATTTAGAAGTAATTGGAATGGCAGAAGTAGAAGATGCCATGGTTAAAGTAACAATGGGACCAGAAAAAAGAACAAGAGTAAGAAGTGAAAAAGAACAAAAATTAGTTGCCTTCCATGAAGCTGGTCATGCAGTAGTTAGTAGATTTTTACCAACACAAGACCCAGTACATCAAATATCTATCATACCAAGAGGTATGGCAGGTGGCTATACCATGTATCGCCCAACAGAAGACAAATCATTTATGTCTAGAACAGAAATGGTAGAAAATATTATTTCACTTCTTGGTGGTAGAGTAGCAGAAAAATTAGTATTAGATGATATCTCAACAGGTGCAAGTAACGATATTGAAAGAGCAACTAGTATTGCAAGAGGTATGGTAACTAAATACGGTATGAGTGAAAGAGTAGGAACAATTACATTTGGCTCAAACCAAGAAGAAGTATTTTTGGGTAGAGATATAGCAAGCCAAAAAGAATATTCAGAAGAAACAGCAGCCATTATTGATGAAGAAGTAAAAAGCATTGTAGACTTTGCATACCGCAAAGCAGAAGAAATTTTAAAAGCTAACATGGATAAACTAACACAGGTAGCAACAGTATTACTAGAAAAAGAAAAAATCGATGGCGAAGAATTTGACGAGATATTTAGAGCAGAATAAATGTAGATTATATAATATTAGATTAGATATGTGTTTGATAGCACATATCTTTTTGTTTAAAAAAAGTTGCATTTTTACATAAAACATGATAAACTCTTATCATTGGTAACTATGCAGTAGAAATAGTAAGTAGTAGTAAACTCTAAACAAATGTAAGGAGGAATGCAAAATGTCAATTACTTGGTATCGTTATCGAAATGGAGAAAAAGAAGAGGTTACGTTACAAGAATTTACTAATAACGAAGTAATTCGGTATTTGACTTCAAAGCTAAATACTAATAGTACTCGTTTTAACCTTGTAGCGAAACCAAAGTTTTGCGATGGGGTAATGGTAAGGTTGGATGATGTAAACTTCATTATGTATGCGCAGCATACTTGGATTGAATTATCATTTGAACAAAAACATTCTCAAAAAATGGAAGAGGTTATTGAGGTTCTTAAAATCTGGGATAAATTCTCAAAAACGGAAAAAACCTTCTATGTAGAAATCAATGAAGGAACTTCTTGTACAATCATTTTTGAAAACGGTTATGCAACTTGTGGAGAATACACAAGACATTTTGGTGAAGATAAAATTAGTAAAATTACTAGTTTTAAGAGTAATTAAGTATGTCATTTAAAGAAAACCAAAAGCAAGGCAAATTGCCTTGTTTTTGGTTTTCTTTAGTATGTTGACAAACCTAAAAAATTCAAACGTTTTTCTTTTTGCAGAGAATTAATGTTAAATCATACAAATTATTATTGACCCAATGTAACTTTAACAATAGATCCTTCCTCAACAGAAGTACCCTCAATAGGGTCTTGACTAACAACTGTGCCAGAACCACTAACACTTAAATTTAAGTTTCTTTCCTTTAATAAAGCCTTTACTTGCGATAAGTTCTTTCCAGTTAAACTAGGTACTTGTTTAGAAACACGAGTATCTTCTGTTTTAGTATATAACTTAATAATAGAATTTTTCATAAGAGAAGTACCTTTGATAGGGTATTGTTCATTTACAATATCTTGTGAATCACCAGAAGTACTACAAGTAAATCCAGCTTTTTCTAATATCTTTTTAGCCTCAGCTATTGTTTTATTTGTTACATCTGGTAGTGAAATTGTTTTACTAGAAGAACTATTAGAACTATCT
>CAMSEM010000031.1 GCA_947057505.1 uncultured Clostridium sp.
CGGGATAAGGAGATCCGTGATATTTTTACGGGAAGATCAGACAAATTTTTAGTGTGTAAAGGAGGGAAAATCTCATTTAAGGTAAAATCATTCTATTACATTTTTTTACCATTGATTATTTTCATATTACTAACAATTTAATTTTCTACAAAAATTTTTACTGTATTTTATAAAGATGTAAAGAAATACTAGTTTTATTCTTAGTAGAAGATGTTTTACCTAATCTTTTTTGTGTCTGACTTCAAATTTCAATTAGACAAATTTCTAATTTTGAAATTTGGAGGTTGTACAATGAAAGATTAGTTAAAAGAAGAATTATCTGTAAATGAGCAAGCAGAAATAATAAGTATAATATGGAGGGTTGCACGCAAATATAAATTAAAACTATAGAATGAACAAAAAAGAAGTATTAGCATTGTAGAAGAACTAGATTTAGCTATTGAGGATTCATATAGCTTTAGTAATTTTGATTCTTTAGAATATAAAAAAATTCTAAACCCTTTGATAGAAGACCAAAAAACAGCTATTGTAAATCAATTAAATATGTTAATTGTAACCGACTTTCTCCTAAGCGAGGGGTCGCAAGTTCAATTCCCGCTAGGCGCACCAAATAATAAAACTCTACATTGCTGATTTACCAGTATTTTGTAGAATTTTTTGTTGTATAGAAAAAATCGCAAATTTTTCCTATATAACAAGGTTCTTATATAAAAGTAAAACATCCTAAATCAATATTTTATCACTAAATTAACATAAAGTATTGCAAAAAAATAAAATTATGTATATAATATATATATATATTTATTTTAAAAACAAATAAAGGAGGTAGTTAGAATGAAAAGCAAAACAAAAGAAAGGAACCGGTTATTATTTGTTTTATTAATAGTAGTGATATGCTTTATCAACAGCACAGTTGCAAAGGCACAAGAAAATGCAGAAAGTACTCAAATTGATTGCCAGTTATATTACTATAACCAATTAACAGATTTGGAAAAGGAACTGTACAATGTTTTAGTAAACTCAAAAGAAGACTTTTTAAATAATAAACCTGTTAAATATATAATAGGTTATTATAATAAAAATACTGGAGTTGATAGAAAGTACTATATAGATGCAATTCAACGTGCAGAAAATGCGTATATGAGAGACAATGCAGAAGTACAAATTTGGCTGAAAGACCCACTAACTTTTGTAAGTTTCAAAGATGGAACCATACAAATGGTGTTAAGACCAAATACTGTAGCTAAAAAATATGCTGATATTAACTCGCAAGATATTAGAAAAGCCATTGTAGAATTTGAAACAAAGGCAGAAAACTTTGCTAAAACATTAAAAGGCACAGATGCTGAAAAGTTAAAACAAATTTATAAGTGGTTGACTGAAACTGTTAGTTATGATTATACTTTTAACCTTCCCAATACAAGAAATGCTTATGGAGCAATTGTTCAAGGAAGATGTGTTTGTTCTGGTTTTGCCTATGCATACAAATATGTTGCAGACTTAGCAGATTTAAAAGTCTTATATGTACAAGGTAAATATTATGAAAATAAACCAAACCAAGAAACATATATTCCACATGCATGGAACATTGCATATGTAAACGAAGAATGGGTACTAATTGACGCAACATTTGGTGCAACAGCTCCTAAGAAAAAGCAATTTGACTATTTATTTGCTTCGATGGAACATTCTCGATATTATCCAGATGAAAAATTTATTTATCCTGAAAATTAAAATTTGTTTTAATCGTGTTACCAAATGGTAGCACGATTTTTTTTTCTACTTACTCGAAATTGGTAATTATTCAATCCTTTTATGATAAAACCACTGGATAATTACCTAAATTGTTATAAAAATTCTCTGGGAAAGTTGAAAAGATTTGCAAAATGTGATATGGTATGATAATAGTAAAATGTAAAATTGGGAGCATTTATGGACAAAGATGAAAAATTTATGAAACAAGCTATGAAACAAGCACAAAAAGCCTATGAACAAGAAGAAATACCAGTAGGTGCGATTATTGTAAAACATAATAAAATTATAGCAAGAGCATATAATAAAAAAGAGCAAAAACAAGACACCACAAACCATGCAGAAATATTAGCTATTCAAAAAGCAAGTAAAAAGCTAAAAACATGGAGATTAACCGACTGTGAAATGTATGTTACCTTAGAGCCATGCTCTATGTGTGCTGGAGCTTTAATACAAGCAAGACTTAAAAAAATATATATAGGAACTATGGACCCAAAAACAGGCAGTTGTGGTTCTGTGTTAAATCTTTTAAAAGATTATACATTTAATCATAAAGTAGAAATACAAACTGGCATTTTGCAAGAAGAATGCGAAATCTTATTAAAAAAATTCTTCAAAGAATTAAGAGAAAAAAAGAAAAAATAATTAAAAAATTAATACATAAGGAGCGGTATCGAAGTGGTCATAACGAGGTTGACTCGAAATCAATTGGGCGCTTTTGAGGCGCCACGTGGGTTCGAATCCCACCCGCTCCGCCACAAAAAAATAGGAGGAAAATAAATTGATTACACAGCAAAAAAAGCAAACTATCAAATTAATAGTTGCCATTGCTATTTTAATAGTTATTCTTATTTCAGTAGCTATTTTAATGATAAAATATGAAGTAGAGGGCGAAGTAAACATGCCATTTAGGCTATCTAAAATAGTAGTAGTTGGAACAGCAGAAGGAGTAGAAACAGAAGAAAATGACGCAAAATGGAACTTTAGTATTTATCAAAATAATGATGTGTATTTTTACATAGATAAAGCAGAAAAAGCGCAAGAAGACTTGCTCATAAAAAATGTAAAAATAAGTAATATAGAAATAACAAAAATGCCACAAAAAGGAACCATCAAAACTTATATGCCAAATAGTAATGCAGGTAGACTATATAGTTATGAAGAACAATTTCTAGTAAGTGAAAAATTAGAATATAAGGGAGCTGCGCAAAGTAGTTCTACTAATTTGGAAATAGGTAGTAAAGGTGGAACAGCCTTAATTCGTTTTAGTAATAGCAATATTGATCAATATACATCAAATAAAGATGAAGAAATAATTCATAATGGAACACTACTTCAAAAAGTAAATACGAACAAAGAAGAAATAGCATTCTCAGTAGCATTTGACTTTACCATAGAAACTACAAAAAATAAATATCAAACAAAAATGACATTAGATATGCCAACAGGAAATATAGGAGAAGAAGAAAATTGTTACTTAGAAAAAACTAATATGAGTGACATTATTTTTAAAAGAGTAAAATAATAAAGGAGGAAATAAACAATGCTTAATGTATCAGGCGTTACCGTTCGTTTTGGAAAAAGAACATTATTTGAAGATGTTAATATAAAATTTAATAAAGGCTGCTGCTATGGAATAATAGGAGCAAATGGCGCACGGAAAATCAACATTTTTAAAAGTATTATCAGGAGAAATAGAAGCTAGCAAAGGCGAAGTAACAAAAGAAAGAACAGAAAGAATATCTGTGTTAAAACAAGACCACTTTGCCTTTGAAGAATTTACCGTTATGGACACAGTAATTATGGGTAACAGTGAGCTTTACCAAATTATGAAAGAAAAAGAAGCCATATACAGTAAACCAGATTTTTCAGAAGAAGATGGTATGAAAGCTGCAAAATTAGAAGAAAGATTTGCAGAACTAGATGGCTGGAATGCAGAGTCAGATGGAGCCGTATTATTAAATGACTTAGGAATAGAACCAACTAAACACTATATGCTTATGAGTGAGCTAGAAGCAAAAGATAAAGTAAAAGTACTTTTAGCACAAGCATTATTTGGAAATCCAGATATTTTATTGTTGGACGAGCCTACTAACGATTTAGACTTAAAAAGTATTAACTGGTTAGAAGAATTTTTAATTAACTTTGAAAACACCGTTATTGTAGTATCACATGATAGATACTTTTTAAACAAAGTATGTACTCATATTGCAGATGTAGACTTTGGAAAAATAAAAGTATACCCAGGAAACTATGACTTTTGGTATGAATCAAGTCAGCTTGCTTTAAAACAGATGAAAGAAGCAAACAAAAAGAAAGAAGAAAAAATAAAAGAACTACAAGAATTTATTGCAAGGTTTAGTGCAAATGCATCTAAATCAAAACAAGCAACATCACGTAAAAAATCATTAGAAAAAATAGAATTAGACGAAATAAAACCATCTAACAGAAGATATCCATATGTAGACTTTAAACCAGATAGAGAGCCAGGAAAAGAAATTTTACATGTAAAAAACATTTCAAAAACGATCAACGGAGAAAAAATATTACAAAATGTTTCTTTTACAGTAAAACAAAACGAAAAAATAGCATTTATAGCAGATAACGAAAATGCAAAAACAGTACTATTTCAAATTATAGCAGGAGAAATGGAACCAGATGAAGGTGAACTTGTATGGGGAACTACCATTACACAAAACTATTTTCCAAAAGATAATAACTATCTATTTGAGCAAGACATTACCATTACTGATTGGTTAAGACAATATTCAAAAGACCCAGATGAAACCTATGTAAGAAGCTTTTTAGGAAGAATGCTATTCTCAGGAGAAGAAGCCTTAAAAAAAGTAAATGTATTATCAGGTGGAGAAAAAGTAAGATGTGTACTTTCTAAAATGATGCTATCAGGAGCAAACTTTTTAATATTTGATGAACCAACAAACCACCTAGACATGGAAAGCATTACCGCACTAAATGAAGGAATGGAAAGATTTAAGGGAAATATGCTATTTACTTCCCATGACCATCAATTAATGCAAACAGTAGCAAATCGTATTATAGACCTAAAACAAGATGGCACCATGATAGACAAAGAAGTAACATATAACGAATATTTAGGAGTAGAATAAGAGGATAAGTTGTATTCATCAAGGGTTTATAATAGTAATGGAGGGAAGTAAAATGTTCTGTAATCAATGTGGAGAAAAAATAGCAGATGATGCAAAATTTTGTAATAAATGTGGATTTAAAATAGCACCGACAATGGGCAGTATTACATTTGCAAGGCAAAATAAATATTATGGATGTATTATAGATGTTAAAATATATATGGATGGAAATTTAGTAGGAACTGTAGGTAATGGAAAAGAAATAACAGTTCCAGCAAGTATTGGAATGCATAAAATTGCATTTGATGTATGGAGTGGAAATGGAATAAACGACATTGAGGTAACAAAAGACCACCCTAATATAAAAGTAGTATTTAAATTAGGAATGGGAGCACTTACTTCAAAACCAAAAATAGTAGAAGTTATTAATTTGTAAAAGTAATTGAAAAGAACAGATAACAAAAACGCCCCTAATGATAAAACAAATTTGTCTAATCAGTAGGGGCACATTTTAGATTTTAGTCCAATACTAATTCGTAAGAGCAAATAAGCAAAAAATAGACACATTATTTAATTTTATCAAATAAAAGGAGCAAAAAAAATACAGTGTTCGCTTGTTATTTAGAAAATAATGTTATATAGTAATTACCATAGGAAATGAGAATAACATGATATAATGCTTGCCTTGAATAATACACAATTTGCTACGTAAATTGGCGGCGTTATAAATAGATGTGGTTTTGCCACCTATCTTTTACGAAATATCGTAAGAAAGGTGGTGATGTTTATGGTTAAAGTGACACTATTTTTTGTAATAGCTTTAATGTTATCTTTAACATTAAACGTTGCCTTGACAGCAGTTCTATATAAGAACTGGATTGATAAGCAACTACATAAATAAAAAAAGCTCACATCTATAACTTTGGCGAGTTAGATGTGAGTTTTTCAAATCTATTTTGGCAAAACCACGTTTGTGGATTTGTCATTTCCTATACTTATTATAATCTATTTATAAGCAAAAAGTCAATAAATACAAGACTAAAAAAATAAAATAACTAAGAAAGGAAAGTAAACACATGGAAGAACAAAATAAAATAGCAACTAGAATAGCAGAAGAGTTAAACATAAAATTAACACAAGTAACCAAAACAATAGAATTAATAGATGGGGGAAACACCATTCCATTTATTGCCCGTTATAGAAAAGAAGTAACAGGGGGACTTTCAGATGAAACCCTAAGAGAATTAGGAGAAAGGCTTACCTATCTTCGTAACTTAGAAGCAAGAAAAGAAGAAGTAAAAAATTCTATTGAAAATCAAGGAAAATTAACAGAAGAAATTGTAAAAAGCTTAGAAGATGCCAAAACATTAGCAGAAGTAGAAGATATTTATAGACCTTACAAACAAAAAAAGAAAACAAGAGCAACCATAGCAAAAGCAAAAGGCTTAGAACCATTAGCCAATATTATTTTAGAACAGAAAGAACAAACTCCAATAGAAGAAATTGCAAAAGCCTATGTAACAAATCAAGAAAACATAGATGAAAACACACCAAAAGAGCAAATTGTAGCTAGTGTAGAAGAAGCTATTCAAGGTGCTAAAGATATTATTGCAGAAACTATTTCAGACAACCCAGAATACAGAAAACAAATCAAAAGAAAATGTTATAGAGATGGCTTTATTGTAAGTAAAGGTGTTAATCCAGAAGAGAAAACAGCCTATAACATGTATTATGAATTCCAAGAAAAAATAAATAGAATTCCAAGCCATAGAATTTTAGCAATAAATCGTGGAGAAAAAGAAGAAGTTCTAAAAGTAAAATTAGACAAAAACGAAGAAGATATTCTAAATTATATTAGCCAAGATGTTATAAAAGGAAAAACACAATTTACCGAGATTTTAGAAGACACCATTACAGATAGCTGGAAAAGGCTAATTGAGCCATCTATTGATAGAGAAATTCGTTCAGACCTAACAGAAAAAGCAGAAGACCAAGCAATTAAAGTATTTGGAAAAAATGCAAAACCTCTACTTTTAGCAGCACCATTAAAAGGTTATACGGTTATGGGGTTTGATCCGGCCTACAGAACAGGTTGTAAAATAGCAGTCATTGATGAAACAGGAAAATTACTAGCAACCACCACTGTATACCCAACAGAGCCACAAAATGATGTAGAAGGAGCTAAAAAAGAATTAAAAGCGCTAATTGCAAAATACAACATAGATGTTATTGCTATAGGAAATGGAACAGCATCTCGTGAGTCTGAAAATTTTGTATCTAATATGATAAAAGAAATAGAAAAAGAAGTACACTATGCCATTGTTAGTGAAGCAGGAGCTTCTGTTTATTCTGCATCTAAACTTGCAACAGAAGAATATCCAAACATTAATGTATCATTAAGAGGAGCAATTTCCATTGCCAGAAGATTGCAAGACCCACTTGCAGAGCTTGTAAAAATAGACCCAAAAGCAATTGGTGTAGGGCAATATCAACACGATGTTAATCAAACCAAATTAACACAGAGCTTAACAGGAGTAGTAGAAGATGCCGTAAACGAAGTAGGGGTAGATGTAAATACAGCAACACCATCATTACTTTCTTATGTTTCTGGAATTAACAAAACAATTGCAAACAATATTGTAAAATATAGGGACGAAAATGGAAAATTAACCGAAAGAAAAGAGCTTCTAAAAGTTGCAAAATTAGGAAAAGTAGCATTTGAACAATGTGCTGGTTTTATTAGAATACCAGGAGGGAAAAATCCATTAGAAATAACAGCAGTCCACCCAGAAAGTTATGAAACTGCAGAAAAAGTACTACAAAAAATAGGGTACAATAAACAAGACTTATTAGATAAAACACAATTAAAAGAAATAAAAAATCTGTTAGCAGAACTTAAAATAGCACAAATAGCTACAGAATTAAATGTAGGAGAAATGACATTAAAAGATATCATAGAAGAATTATCAAAACCAGGTAGAGACCCAAGAGATGAAATGCCAAAACAAATTTTAAGAGCAGATGTATTAAAATTTGAAGACTTAAGAGAAGGTATGACCTTAACAGGAACTGTTAGAAATGTAACAGACTTTGGAGCATTTGTAGATATTGGTGTAAAACACGATGGCTTAGTACATATTTCACAATTAAGCAATAGTTTTGTAAAAAATCCATCAGATGTAGTATCAGTAGGAGATATTGTAAAAGTAAAAGTCATTGGAATTGATGAGGAAAGACAAAAGGTTCAGCTTTCTATGAAAGATGCGTAAGTATTTTACAGTTATTATATATAGTATCTTTTTTTATAAGTATTATAAAATAATTCTACAAATAACAAATCATAATTCTTTTCTTTGCTTATCTAACTTCGCAAAAAACTACAAAAAATTAACTTTTGAAATTTATAGACTAGATATATAATATTTTCTTGCTCACCCCAACTGCATAAGAAACCAGATAGCGAATAGTATCTCAGCAATCCGCTAACGGTTTCTAATTGGTCGGTCCCCGCCTTAACTTGCTTAGAAAATATCATATATTTAGTCTATTAAATAAAAAATGAGAGGAAAATAATATGAAAAAATTAATGATTATTACAGGAGTGTCTGGTTCAGGAAAAACAACACTTGCAAAATATATACAAAGTAAAATAGAAAACGTAACACTTATTACACTAGATACAATTTTTGAGGCTATTTGTGATACCATAGGCTTTCAAAATAGAAAGGGCAAAAAGAGAAATTGTACCATAGCAAAAAATGTGTAAAAGACATGATAGAAGAATGCATGAAAAGAAAAGACGAAATCATCATGGTAGATTATCCTTTTGAAGCATCATGGGAAAACTTTTTTAAAAAAGTTTCTAGTAAGTATGAATATGATGTATTAACAGTAAAATTGTATGCAGAAAACTTTGAAAGACAATGGGAAAGGACTAGTACAAGAGACTTATCAAGCCAAAGGCATGTTATGCACGAATCACCATCATATAACCCAAAAGATAAAGAAAAACTAACAAGAAATTTGCAGTCCAAAGAAGAGTTAAAACAAATTTGTGAAAGTGGTTCTAGAACAAAAATTTTAGTAGGAAAAGAACTAAAAATAATTAATAAAAATGAGAAGTCCATCAAAGAAGCTTTTTCTAAAATAGAAAAATGGCTAAAAAGTAAATAATTAATTTTATCATACCAATCATTAAATAAAAATCAGTTTACTAGATAATGGGTTCAAAGGTTATTTATTCATAACTATTATCTAGGGACAAAAATGGAGCTAAAGTTTTGAATACAGGTTAGGCACCGACAAAGCTTTAGCTCCAATTTATTAAATTGTAAAAAATCTCAAAACTTACTTTTCTTCTCTAATTTTTTCAATCTCCTCATAATGATTTTCGATAATATCTAAAAATACTTTTGCAATTTCAGGGTCAAACTGCGTTCCACTGCACTTTTCAATTTCTGCTTTTACAATATCTAAAGGTAAGCTATCTCGATAAGTTCTTTTAGAAGTCATCGCATCAAATGTATCTGCTACTGCAGCAATACGAGCTAAATATGGTATTTCTTGCCCTTGCAATTTACCAGGGTAACCATACCCATCAAATCTTTCATGATGATGTTTTACAATTGGAATAATATCTTTAAAAACCTCTGCATTGCATAAAATATGTGCTCCAATAGAAGGGTGATTTTTAATTTCAGAATATTCATCATCTGTTAGTTTAGCTTCTTTTAACAAAATACTATCTGGAATGCCAATTTTACCAATATCGTGAAAAAGTCCACCAATTTTTAAAATCTTTAAGTCTTCTTTTGAAAGACCTAAATATTTTCCAAGAAGCACAGAATAGCTAGAGACTCTATCAGAATGCCCCCTGGTATATGGGTCTTTTGCCTCTACTGTATATCTTAAAGTTTCAATACTATCTAAATAGGCTTTTTCTAATTTTTCAAGAGTATTAGAAAGCTCATTATTAATACGTTTTATCTCATTCATTTGCTCAATAGATTTTATACCAGACTCAATTAATAATAGTAATTGGTCAAATTTATCACTTTTCTCACAGTAACCTTGAATATCTAATTTTCTAATAGTTTCAAGTGGTGGAGCCAAATCTTTGTGACCTGTTAAAAGCAAAATATATAGTTCTTTATTAAAGCTTCTTATTTCTTCTACTACTTTATCTCCATGAATAGGAGTCATAATAAAGTCTAGAATCATTAAATCAAAATGTTCCTTTTTTACAAGTTCAATTGCTTCCATAGGATCAGTTACACCAGTTAAAGTATAGCCAGAACGCTTTAGAAAAACAGATAAAGAGTCTACAATACCAGCCTCATCATCTACTGCAATAATTTTATAACCTGTATTAGTTGTATCTTGAAAATTTTTTCTCATAGCTTATCACCTCATTAAAATTGCTATTATTTTAAGCACATTATATCATAATTTCGCTAGATGTACAGTAAAAAGTTAAAACTTTGCAATTGTTTGATATAAATATTCAGTGTTTTTGAGTTTTTTTATTTCAGATTTTTGTAATATAGAATTTTTAAATCCAAGAACTAAACATTATGTATACAATATAACAACTATTTCGTACTAACTCATTGTTTGAAAAAGAGTGGAAATATATAATAAAATTCAAATCAATAATAAATCAAACAAGAGATATAATAAAGATAGATAGACCAAAATAAGCATAAAGGAGAAAAAATAAATGAAAAAATACTTAAAAAGCAAAAGTGGGATTACTTTACTAGCACTAGTAATAACCATTGTAGTACTTCTAATTTTAGCTGGAATCAGTATAACCGCTGCAATAGGAGAAAATGGAATTATTCATAAAACAAAAACGTCTGTAAATGACCAAACAAGAACAATGGAAAAAACAACGTTAGAAGTAGTTGTAACCAATTGGTCTTTACAAAGAACATTAAATGATACTATCACAGAAGAAGATTTATTAAACAATATAGTAAAATCTGGTTTGGTGGAAGATAGAAGTAAAATAACAGGTGAAGAGGGATTATATAAAGTAACTACTAAAAACGAAAATGTTTTTGGAATTAAGATAGATGAACAAGGAAATGTAGATATTATAACTGTAGAAGAGTTAATAGCAGAGCAAGAAAAGCGAATAAAAGTAGAAATGAAAGCTCAAATTAAAGTAAATGTAAAATCATTTAATGAAACTTTAGGGTCATTTCCAGTAGTTTTTACATTAGAAGGTACGAAAAATGGTAAAACTGTTTATCAAGATATAGTAGAAGCCAACATAAAAACAGTAGGAGTAGAAAAACTAAATATAACAGCAAACATACCACAAGATACAAAATTAACAGTTACACAGATATATAGTGGAGCAAATTATCAGGTAATATCAAGTAAAACTTTAGAACAAACCATTACAAAAGAACAAAGCACTGTAGATTTTACCTTTGAGCAAGAATACAATTATAAACTAAATGGTAATTCTACAGCAGTAATTAAGTAAGAGAGGACGTGAAAAAATGAAAAAAATAAATAGGAAAATGATAATTATATTATGCACCACAATATTTTTTGTGATAACAGCGGGTACTGTGTGGGCATTCTTTACTAATTATGTAACTGTGGATGGAAAAGCCAATGTAACTCTTACAGAACTTTCCTCTAATATTAAACAAGAAACAAATGGTAATAAAAGAAGTATTTCTATCAACAATACAGGAGAAATACCTTGTTTTGTAAGAGTAAAAGTAATAGCAGTACCAAACGATACAATAAATATACAAACTGCTAATGGGTGGAGCTATAACGAAGATGGTTATTGGTATTATGAAAATTTTATTAATGGAGCAGAAAGTACCAATAATCTAGAAATAGAGGTAACTAATAAAAATACCAAAGCAATGGTAATTAGTGAAACAACAGAAGCATGGCATGATAATAGTGAAAATGCCTATGCAGATTGGAACAAAGTATATAATCATTAATATACAAAAGAAAAGAAAAGGTTGAAAAATAATTTCTGCTGAGCGAAAGGAATGTGATTAAAAATGAAAAGTAAATCAAAAAAAATAATAAAAATAGGAACAATTGTAATAGCCATTAGTATTTTGTTAGTTACACTTACTTATGTAACAAAAGGAAAGATAGCAAATTGCTTTATGCCTATTTCTAAGGCAGTAGATACCAAGACAAGTGGAACAGTACAACTTATGGATGGAGTGTCTTTGTTAGAAAATGGAAATATTGTAGCTTATAAAAATAAAGATTATTCATCATCTAGTGAAACAGAAGAACTAGAAGGAGAACTATTTACTTATTTAGGTACCAGTAAAACAATGTTACCAGGAAAAAGCTATCAAGAAGAAATTGCAGTTAAAAATTCTGGAAATATGGATAAATATATTAGAATTAGTATACATAAGTTTTGGGCGGATAAAGAAGATAAGAAATATATAAAAGGGAGTAAGCACTATATAGAATTAATAAAAAATAATCATGAAAATTGGATTTTAGATGAAAAAGCTTCAGATGGTGAAAGAGCAGTATATTATTATGCAAAACCACTAGCAGAAGGGGAAATAACGCCAAATGTAATTTCAAAAATTAAAATAGCAGAACAAGCAAGAAAAGAAGTAAGTTTTAATTCTAAAACAGAAGGAGAAAATACCATTATTACTTCTAGTAGAAATTATCAAAGATATAGAGCATACATACAAATAATTGTAGACACAGTAAATAAGGGGAATGCAGCAGCCGCCATTTTGAGTGCATGGGGAAGAGAGGTAGAAATTGCAGAAGATGGAACATTAAGCCTACTATAATTTAAAAACAAAAAATCAAAATATCTTTACAAGTAAAATTTAAAAAAATAAGAAAAGCTATCTATGATTAAGATAATCATAAATAGCTTATATCTTTTTTTAGCTAGTTAGCTAATAGGTAGTACAATATGGAACGTAGTACCTTTATCTTTTTCAGTTTCAAAAGTCATATTACCATTAAAATGCGCACGTATCGTAGAATATGACATAAATAATCCAAGTCCTGTACCATTCTTGCCTTTGGTAGTAATCATTTCTTTAAACAATTTCTTTTGTACTTCTTTAGGAAGTCCACTTCCGTAATCTTTTATAGCAATATCAATATGACTATCTACCTTTTGTAAAATTAAATCAATTTTTTGGTTAGGTTTACCATTGTAAGACTGAATACTATTAGAAATCATATTATTAATTACTTGCACCAAACTATTAATATTACCATTTAGACCAAGATTAGGAGCTGTTTGCATTTGTACATTTAAGGTAACCAAAGCATTTTTTAATTCATGTTTCATTAAAATATCTACACGTTTTACAAGCTCATCTAAAGTAAAGGTAAAACTTTGCTCTTCAGATA
>CAMSEM010000032.1 GCA_947057505.1 uncultured Clostridium sp.
CTTTGATTTGCCATATAATAGGTTTCTAAGTTTTGCATAAGCTTTTGTACTTTTTCTTTTGAATTTACTATACTTGGAATCACGATAAAAGTTGCAAATTGCTCTGGTACCCCATCTTCTAAGTTTAATTTTGGTATTGTATTTGGTTTAATAAATTTTCCTAAAATATATTGTGCAAGTTGTACGGTGATGGTTTGACTTGGTATGAGTAGTAAAATGGTAAGTAGCATAGAAAGTAAAGTGGATTTTGTTTGCCCATACAAATACCAACCAAATAATGCTGAAATAGCAATACTAACAACTATAAGTATGATAATTGCTGTGCTTATTTTTTGATTGCTAGTAAGCTGTTTTTTTGTTTTTCCTGTTAGTTCTTTCCACAATGTATTTTTTCCTTGTGCAATTAAGTAATACCCTACATGGGTCATTTTTTCTAATTGTTCTTGATGATGGGCTTCTTTTTTATGGTTTGCGCTTTCTTGTTGTGGGTTATTTTGAGGTTTACCTTGTATTAATTGTTCTTGGTTATTTTCAGTTTTGCTTTGTGCCATTCTCTCTTGGTTGTTTTGAGATTTGCTTTGCATTTGTTGTTCTTTTGCTGTATTTGCTAAATACCATACTTTTTTGGCAATATATATTTCAGAAATATTGGTTTTATTTGCTATTTCTTTAATGGCATTTCGATATAGTATTTTAGTTTGATAGTCCATTTTTTCGTAAATGTCTGCTGGGTCTTGTTTTAAAATGTCTTCTACACCATTAATTTCTTCAAAAATATCTACCATACTAATTCTATTTAAAGTTTTAATACTGGTAATGGCATTTCCTATCGATATTTTCGTTGTTGCAATTTCAAAGTGTTCCTTTTTTACCACATCACTAGTAGTTGTTCCCATTTTATCTACTTGTTCTTCTAAAATGTTTAGGTATGGGTATGCTTTTTTTCCATATTTTTTTAAACTATAAGATAGATATTCAATAAAAGGATATTTCATTTCTCCATATCCTTTTACTTTGGTTTTATACTCTTTTAAATGTGTAAATTGAAGTTCTTCTTTGTTTTTATTTTCTACTAACCTTTCTATGATATTTTCTACCCTGTATTTTTGCATTTGACTAGAGTATATTTTTTCACATATTTCTCTAATATTTTCAATTAGTACAATTTGAATAAACATGGGGATATTCCAGATTTCTTCCATGTTTAATGTTTTCTTTTTTTGATATGCTTTTAAATACCTACTTAAGTGATTGATATCTATTTTATTATCAGTATAATTCACAATTTCGCTTGCTAAAACATAAATTCTGGCAAAGCCTTTATTAACACCGTTTTCTATTCCTAAAAATTTAGTATATTTTTTTAAACTTAATTCATTTTTGATAGCTTTCACTGTTTCATCTATCACATAAAAGTTATCTAAAATCCACTCTCCTGCTGGATGAATTGGTATTTTTAATTTAATATGCTCATTTAATAGTTGATATACCTGGGTAATGATTTCAAAGTTTTCTTTTAGTCTAGGAATAGGGTAAGTATTTTTATCAGATTTATTTTGTAAAATATGCCCAGAAGCTAATTTTTCTAGGTAGTTTTCCATTTCGTTTTGTCCTAGAATGGCTCCTTTACCACTTAATATTTTATATTTCATATACAATTTAAGCTCCTTGTTTAATATGTTTTTAGTTTTTACTGCTGTGTAAAAGCTAAACTTTTTCTTTTAAACATATTTTTTCCAAAGAGCTTAAAATATATACATGTTTTTATTTTTTTGTAAATTATATGCAATTCTAAAATTAAGAAGTTTGAAAGTCTAATTTTGAATAAAGGGACTTTGTATAATTGTATGATTATTTATATAATGAAGTAAAAATAGGTATTTGTAAATATTAATCCTTTTTTAATTTATACTAGTTTTAATATTATTAAACAATTACAATTATTTTTATTCTGTCCTTGTTCTATCTTTTACTATATAATATATATTAATTTAGATATTTTTGTAACGAATGGCTTATTTTATTACTCTTATTAATAGAAAGTTTGAAAGGAGGCTACATATGCAACAGAATATGGAAGAAGTTTATGCCAATTATTCGAAACAAGTATATAAATATTTATTCTGTTTGACTCATAATAGGAATTTAGCAGAAGACCTAACACAAGAAACCTTTTATATAGCAGTTAAGGAAATTAACAAATTTAGAGGTAACTGTAAATTATATGTTTGGTTGTGTCAAATAGCTAAACATTTATACTATAAAGAGTTAAAAAAACAAAAAAAATTAAATGTAGTTTCAATTGATACTTTAGAAAATTTTAATATGCTTTTAAATAATACTGCTGAAAATGATAGTATTACTAGATTAGATATTTATAAAAAAATAAATACTTTAGAGAAAAAGACAAGAGAAATTATTTATTTAAGAGCAATAGGAAATTTTAGTTTTAAGGAAATAGGAGAACTTTTAAATATTAGCGAAACTTTAGCTAGAGTAACTTTTTATAGAGGAAAATTAAAAATAAAGGAGGTTAATTGTAATGAAGAAAAATGATGAGTGTAAAATTGTTAGAGATTTATTTCCTGTTTTTTTGGATAACCTTACAGATGAATCTACCAATCATTTTATTGAAGATCATTTATCTACTTGTAGTGAATGTAAGGAAATTTTAAAAAGTATGGGTAATAATATTGTTTTAGATAAAATTAACGAAAAGGAAGAGATTAACTATTTAAAGAAAATAAAATTAAAACAACGAGTGAAATTAGGTTTTATTTCTATTGCTTTATTAATATTTGCTGTTGTTTCTGTCATTTTTAGCATTTTTATTGCTACTTGTGATATAGAAATTTATGGAGATGATGGAAAAATAGATTACGTGGAAACTTTTAAAGCTTGGCTTGGCTTTGATAAAAATGTAGAAACCTTTCCAAATACTGAGGTTTCCAGTATCTTAATTACTTGGGTAGGGGAAACACATCCAAATAAACCACGAACAATCCAGATATATACTTTTAATGTTTCAAATAATATTTGTATTGGCTGTAAGGTGTGCGTAACTGGTTATCCTTTAGATGAGTTAAATTCCCAGTTTAATATGTTTAAAAACTTAGAAGAAGAATTTGGTAAATATTGTCCTTTTAGAGATGTAGAAATTAAAGATAATAAATTGGTTTATAGTGACAATTATTGTATTGGAAAATCAAAAGAAGATGTTTTAAATTATCTTTCTAAAGGAAAGTATGAACAATTGATACACTTTTAAAAAAAGGAGGGATTCCCCTCCTTTTCTAATAAAGAAAATAGCTATCATATAATTTTTAGAAATATTTACTTTGCTCGTGTTATGCAGTTGTGTCACTGATTACAACACTATATGCACAAGTACCTGATGCCACCAAGGACAAAGTATATGTACCAGGATTCAACTTAATTCTCCGTTGATATGAACTTGTAACCCTAGTATCAATTTTATTCACGCTTTGAGGATCTTGAAGTATTACCCAAAGTCCTCCCTTATCAGATATTTGTTGTACTGCAATTGTTACTGTATAGGTTGCTGTTCTTGGAAAATTTACTGTATAGGTTTTTATTCCATTTGATAGGCGTCCACCTTCTAACAGTATATCTCCACTTCCTCTTGGGGTTATCTCATTGTTAATAACTTCTTGCGATTCAGTAGCAACTACATCTGTTGCATATGCCTCAATACAGCAAATGTTAAAAACAAAAATCATAACCAACAGGGTAACTAAAATATTTTTCCGCTTATTCTTCATGTTGTTAACCTCCTAATGTAAGATAGCTATTTTCAATATCTATAGAAAAAAATTACTTAATTATTATATCAAAATTTATATTTTTTAAAGCATTTAGTAATTAAAAGTACAAAAGTGTAAAAAAAAGTATTATTTAAAGGAGTATTTATATGTTAAAAGAACAAATAAGAAATGAATTGTTAAGAATAGGATTTAATCCTATTCACTTAGGTACTACTTATCTAATTGAAGGAATTTATATTTGTATTATGCAAAAAAAGAAGATGGGTATTTGAATTTGGAAAAAGATGTTTATGCAATATTGTCAAAAAAATATAACAAAAATGTACAAACCATAAAATCAAATATTGTCAAATCTACTAATTATATATTGCCTAATACTCTTTATTTAGAACAACATTATTGTTTTCTGGATGTACATAATGTTAAGTTAACGCCAAAATTAGTAATGAAACTTATAATTGATAAACTAAAATAATCGTTTATTAATATTTTTTAATTTCATATAACTTTAGAAGAAAATTTAGCTCAAAATAATGACTATCTAGCATTTTTAAATTTGCTAGGGAAAAATAGACTATTTAAAATAGTTTATTTTTTCCTAGTAATAATTAAGATAATTTTCAACCACTTATTTATCATTTCCTTTACCTAAACTTTTAAAATAAATGCTACGTAAAATGAATCTTTTAGTATCAGGAATATGAAAGCGAGGTAATGCTTTATGAAACGGTTTTACGTATTATTTGTAGCTTTATTTTTGTGTATTTTCCCGACTATGGCATTTGCTACTGAACCTGTTGAGGATGTTAACAGCAACTATGTGGACTATATGAATTACGATTTTCCGGCAGATGCAGTTGTACTGTATCAAGGCGAAGATGGTGTTATTTATCAGTCTAAGGAACAAAGTAATATGCCAGCATTGGCATCCACCTACTCTATGGTATATGAGAGCACATGGATTAATGCTGGCAAATATCAAACTGGTAACTTCTCAATTCAAAATCCACATACAATCATAAATAAAACTCAAGGAACATTTAAGATTGAATCGGAATATTCAGGTGCAACTGCCCAGATGGTTTTACACAGTGGTGTTTCTCTTTTGGCTAATAAAACCTTGAAAGCTTCTGATGGAGAAGTACATTTTGAGTTTCAAAGTCATGCAAAAGACTTGGTCATTACGTATTATGTACAAAAAATCTCGTCCAATCATGGTATGAGGTTAATGTGCTGGTTGTGGTAATTTAATTACTCATAACTCATTTTGAATCACTGAATTATAACTCTCTGTGTTAAAAGAAAGATGTGTTTTTCACATCTTTCTTTTTTATACTCTAATAACAACTTTAATTTTTATTTATCTTAAACTAAAAACATATTACTATTAATTACTAGTAATATGTTTTAAAATTTTAATCAATATTATTTTGTAGCACATCAACTTGATGTTGTAATTGTTGCACTTGCTCTAGAGACTTTAAATAGCTATTTAAGTTTTCCTGTGCTGATTTTCTCATTTTGAAAAATTCATATGTAGTTATTGCTAAAGCAATAATTAAGATGACAATTATAACAGTTAATATTTTACTTAATCTATTCATAAAACTTACCCCTTTCTAACTATATAGTATACTTATTTAAATTTATTGTCAATAGATATATCCAATTTTTATTTCGCTTAATGGGTTTTATTTTACTCCTATAAATATCATTACTACTTAAGTCGAAAATATCTTTCGTTTACTATAAACAATTTTAATCTACTATCCTTTATTACTTTTGTAAATCAATTCTTTTAGTATACTTTCTAACACATTAACCACAATACTATTCTCCGCTTGCTTATACAGTTGATTAGCTGAAATCTCTATATTTTTTACTTTATAAAAATCCTCATCATCAAATCCCATTAATCTCCAACATTCTAAAGGAGTTAGTTTTCTAATTCGCATATAATGTTTCTTATCTTCTAAAACAAGTAATGCAACTCTTGAAATTTTACTTTCATTATAATCTATATTAGTTGATGTAATATCTTCATTTTTTAATGTTGCTATATTAGGAGATGTCAACAATGTTTGTGATATTTCTTTCCCTACTCTTCCTCTTTTATTTATGTTATTGGGATATGAAACATTAATAGAATCACCTACTTTTGCCTTTGTGTATTTCTTTTTTACATCTTTTCTAATTAAAACAAAAGGCTGATTATTTCCTCCTCTATCCATTTTTGTTAATGTAGGAGAAATTCCATTTGGATTATAAATGCTTCCTGCTTGATATAGTCTACTTTTCTTATCATAAATACCTGCAATTCTTTGTATTCTATCTGTTTGACCTATATACCTTTTATTATTTCGTATTGAATAAGTATTGTTAATAAGGTATAGTGGTTTTTTAAAATTTTTATCTTCTTTTATAACTTGATTACCTATTTTCAAAAAACTCCTCCTAATTAGAGAGAGTTTATTGTGGAGGCAAAATATGCTTTAAATAGCATAAGTGTCAAAATTGCATAAAATAATCCATAATCCCATTATAAATTCCCCATGCTAGCCTATTTTGGTACTCATCTTCAAGTAACATTTTTTCTTCCTCTGGGTTTGATAAAAATCCACATTCTACAATAGAAATTGGAATTTCTACATGTTTCATAATGTATACTGTGTCTAATTTCATAGCTACTCTTTTATTCTCTTTTTGAATTGCTTCATTTAAGTTTGCTTGTATACTTTTGGCTAGGTTTGTACTTTTTTCATCGTTTTGTTTGTAAAAGCATTGCCACCCATAATACTGGGATTGTGGAATTTTGTTTAAATGAATTGATACAAAAATATCGGCTTGTGATTCATTTCCTATTTTTACACGGTTATGTATGTCTGAAATCTTCTTTTCTCTTAGTGTATTTTTATCTAAATCGTAAATGGCATTTTCGTCACTTCTTGTTAAAATAACGGTTGCTCCACTTTGCTCTAATAGACTTTGTAATTTTAAAGTTATTTTTAAATTGGTTTGTGCTTCTGTTGTACCGATTGCTACTTTGTGCACCGTTCATCTGGCTTTCCATGTCCGAGCATCTAATACAATTACTTTGTTAGATACAGGAAGGCTTACTGTTTGCACAGTTTTTTCTACTTTTGCAGTTTGAAATGTGAAAACAAATACTGCTATGATTAATATACTAGCTATAATGCCTAGTCTTTTTTTATTTAATACAATCATCATAAAACACCTCTATATACTATTTTTAATAGTGTATGAGGTGCTATGGTAATTTATTCTAGTTTATTATTTAAACTATTTTTTCCTTCTATCTATTGCATAGGTACTTCCTGGTGTTGTTTTTGCTAGGTGTTTTACTTGGGCTGCTACTTCTCCAATTTCTAATACATTACTAAATCTTCCTTTATCTGCAATAACTACACCAATTGATATCGTGGTTAATGGAAATTGTTCTACAATGCATTTTCTATTTGGTACTTCTAGATAGCCTTTTTCTATGTCTGCTTCGTTGAAGTATTTTAAAACCCCATTATCAAATTCTAAAATAATGTCTTGGCAAATGCTTTCACAGTTTATATTAGAAGTAATTGCTACAAAGTCATCTCCTCCAATGTGTCCTACAAAATTATTTTCTGTTTGTGTATCTGTCATATGGTTTGAAATACATCTTGCAGTAAATTTAATAATTTCATCTCCATTTAGAAAACCATAAATATCATTATATGCTTTAAAGTTATCTAAATCAACATATAGAATGGCAAATTCTTCTTTATTTAGCAGTCTTTTTTTCATTTCTGCTTGAATTTGCACATTTCCTGGAAGTCCTGTAAGTGGACTTATTCTTCTGTTGGTATCTAATAGCCTAATGACATTTTTTATGCTATAGTACAAATATTCTTCATCGACTGGAGCTTTAATATAATGTTCTACACAAGCTTGCAAAATTTCAATACGATGCTTTTTTTCTGTAACAGAAGATATGACAATAATTGGAGTTATGCTATTATCTTCATTTTGCCTAATTTTGTTGCAAAGCTTAACTATGTCTTCTTTAATGCCATCTTCATTAATAATAATAAGTGATGGAATATTTTTTAAAACTTTTTCTATTTCTGTAGTTTTAGCTTTTTTGAATTTATAGTCATTTTCATTTTTAAATAATGCTACCAAGCTATTTTTCAAGTCATTTCCATCATCAATTAAATAAATTTCTTGTGCCATTTTATATCTCCTTTTTCGTATGTGTATCTTAGCTTATTATGGTATATATTGTAACTCTGTTGTTGCAGTTTCTGTATAACCATTTATATTAGTTACTTCTATAGAAATAGTATTATTTCCTTCTTGCAATTGTAGTGGTCCTGCTTGCACTGATTTTTGATTAATGTTTTTTGAAGTGTATTTTTTTCCATTTAAGTTAATTACAATATCTCTTATTCCGTCTTGATCTGTTGCTCCTACCACAATTTCATTTTTGTGGTGGTTGATTGTCATTTTTGGTTTTGATGTGGTTATAACAATTTCTTTTTCTTTTTGTTCTACATTACCATTTGCATCTTCTACTACTACTTTTATTTTTTTATTTCCTGGTGTCAATGTAACTTCTCTTCTAATTTCCTTTTGTTCTTGTGTTTCTGCATTAACTTTTACTGCTTCTTCTCCATCCCATTGATAGGTAAGATATTTAAGTGCAGTTTCATCTTTTGCTATAATAATCATTTTATTACTACCATTTTGTGTTTCGATTTCTATAGATGGTTTTGTAATATCTACTCCATCTAAAAGATATCTTTTATGATAGGTTACTTGTTTACCATTAATATCTTCTATGGTAAGATTTAGTGTACTATCATAACCTAATAGCGTAATTTCTTCTTGGGTAGTAAGAGAATTTACAGGAATTACATTTTCTTCTCCATCGTCCCATGAGTATTTTACTTTCATAATTTCTGTGTTGTGCTCTATATGAATAATTGCTTGATCATTTACCCTGCCAACAGTAACAGTTGGAATGTTTGCTGGTTTTTTATCATCTATATCTCTATAAATAGCATAAGAGCCTTCTCCAATAAGTACTATTCCAAAGGTCATAACTGCTATGGCAAAAAATTTTACTATGCCGCTAATACCTACTTGACTGTTTTTATTTCTATTATTTTTTTTCTTATTTTCTACAGCAAGAATTTGATTCATATTTCTATTGATCCTTTCTTTTGTAATAGGTTGTTTAAAAAAATTTATTTTCCTAGAACTTAAAAAATTATACCATATACATTTTTTAAAGTAAATATGACATGGTATTTTTTCTAAAAAAGGTTATTATTCTATATTACAAGAGTGTTATCTTAAAAGTGATTGAATAATTACTAAAAAACATATATAAAAAAACTAGTATGTATTGAAGTTTACATACTAGTTTTTTTATAGATAGTATTTATTATAATACAAATTTCTTAATTAAGGCTATTCCACAAGCTAATATACTAATTGATATTAATGCTAAGGTAATATAACTAGGCGCTGCTCCTGTTGATGCTGATAAAATTACTGGTGCCTCATCTATATCATCTTCTCCTTTTACATTGTTTCCTGGAGTAGAGTCAATATCTGGTGAGTCAAATTCGTTATAGTCTTTATAAATTTCTGCCCAGTTTGTTTTTAATCCCATGTTGTCTTTGTTGTTAATCCATGTAAGAATAATTTCTACACTAGCACTTTCCCCTGGTTGTAATAGAGTATCTTTTAGTTGATCTGTTAATACTTTTCCGTTCTCTTCTCTCCAATTTTTGTTATCTGCTTGTACAAATTTTAATCCTTCTGGTATATAATCTATTAATTCTTTAGCATAACCTGCAATTTCACCTTCGTTTGTTACTTTAATTTTAAATTTGAATTTAACAGTTGTTTTACTAATGTTTTTAGTACGAAGCTCTACTTTTACTGGTGGTTCTGGATTTTCATCTCCAGTATGCCCAGTTTTTGTTACTGTAGTTTTTCCATTATAAGTTACAATTGCTTCTGTTACCCATTTTTTTAGACTTAAGTCAAAGTATTTTACTTTGATTTTTTCAATGTCTATGTCATCTTCGCCTTCTTTGTTGTTGTCTGGTGTAGAGTCTATATCTTCAACTGGCTTTCCTTCTTCATCTGTATCATCTGTAATTTCTGCTGTATTAATAATAATTCTATCAGATGTGTTTGGCTCAGTTACTTTAAATGCAATCTTTACATCTTTATAGTCTGGCATTGTCATTGTTTCTGGGTTAAATGCTTTTATTAAGTTTGATTTTTCTTCCTTTTCTTGCTCTTTTGATAAATAGTCTGTTTTAATACTATATGCTTCTTTTACATTTGTAGTTTCTGTTCCGTCTTCTTTATACATTTTCCAACGATAGGTTACATTAGTTTCATGTTCTGGTAAGAACTCAATTCCTTGTGGCAAGTTATCTTTTATTTCACTTGCATATCCAGCTACATTGCCTTCATTGAAAATTCTTAAAGTATAAGTAACAATATTACCATTAGCTACTTCTACTGGGTCTTTTGGATGTACATATTGATACTTTCCATTTTCCTTAGTAAATACTGGTGCTCTATTTGTAATTTCTTTTTCATTTACGCCAGTAATAAATTTTCTTAAAGCTAGGTCAAATCTTTGTAATACTAATTTTTCAAAGTCATCATCATCTTGTTGACCTGGAATATATTTATCTCCACGCTCTATTTCTGTATCTTTATATTCTGGTAGTCTTTCATCTTCTGGAAGTTTTACATTGTTTTCCTCTGAGTCCCTGTCTTTTACTTTATTTCCTTCACTATCTGTAAATCCTGTTATATCTGCAATATTTGTAATTTTTTCAAATAGATTGATATTATCTTTTACTTTACATCTAATTTGAACATCTATATAGTCTAAAGTAGTTCCATTAAATGCTTTTAATAGTACTTTATCTTTTGTTGTTGTTCTATCTTTATAAATTTCATCTCTACTTGCAGAGTAAGTAGTTTTTGGTGAAGTAATATTTGTTTTTACTGTTCTACCATCTTGAGATATTGACCAACCATATTTCGCATTTAGTTCATCATCTACAATAAATTCTAACTGCTCTGGTAAGTGGTCTGTAATTTCTGTTATATAACCATTTAATTGTCCTTCATTATATACACGAATGGTATATGTTACAATATTTCCATTTGAAACTCCAATTGGATTTTTAGGATGGTTATAAGTTGCTGTAGTGGCTTCTCCACTTGCTAGTTTTGTAATATCTACTACTGGTTCTCTATCATATTTTTTGCTATTTGTTCCATCATTCACTTCTGTAATGAATTTTCTTAAAGATAAGTCAAAGTATTTTCCTAATAGGACTAAATGTTCAAAGTCATCGTCGTCTTGTTTGCTTGTTTCTCCATAGTTATTTTTTTGTGCTTCTGTAAGACTGTTTGGCTGAGAATCACGGTCTATTATATTGGTATTTCCATCTTTATCTTTATGTGCTGTAATTTCTGCTATATTTTTCATTGATTGACTGTCTTGTCCAACTTTTGCTGTAACTTGACATGCAATTTCTAAATCTTCATAATCTATGGTAGTTCCATTAAATGCATCTATCATTTTATCTTGTAAATAATTTGTTACAATTGTTTTTCCATCACCTGATGGGTTTAACCAACTATATTTTTTATTAATTTCATGGTTTGGTAAAAATGCTAATCCTTCTGGCAAATAGTCTGTTACTTGGGTTGCAGTTCCATCTATTTCACCTTCGTTATATATTCTAATTTTATAAATAACAATATCTCCTGTTTGTACTGCTAAAGCATTTTTAGGATGTATTTTATTTGCTGTTGTAATATTTCTATTATTAGCTAAATTTTCAATTTCTGCATTTGAAATTTGTGGTGTTCTATCTTCTTGTGGTGCTTGCCCATTAATAGAAATAATGAACTTTCTTAATGCTAAATCAAAGTATTTTCCTAATAATACTAATTCTTCAAAGTCATCATCATCTTGTTCTCCCATTCCTTTTGTTGGTGCTTTAGGATTGTACCCTTCTGGGTTTGTTGTTACATTTCCTGGCTGAGAATCACGGTCTGTTACAGTGGTATTTCCATTTTTATCTTTATGCATTGTAATTTCTGCTATATTTTTTAATGATTGGTCTTGCTCTCCAACTTTCGCTGTAACTTGGCACGCAATTTCTAAGTCTTCATAGTCTAATGTTGTTCCATTAAATGCATCAATTATTTTATCTTGTAAATAACTTGTTACAATTGTTTTTCCATCACCTGATGGGTTTAACCAGCCATATTTTTTATTAATTTCATGGTCTGGTAAAAATGTTAATCCTGCTGGTAAATAGTCTGTTACTTGAGTCGCATAACCTGCTATTCCACCTTCATTATATATTCTAATTTTGTAAATAACGGTATCATTTGTTTTTACTTCTAGAGCATTTTTAGGATGTACCTTATTTGCTGTTGTAACAGATGCATTGTTTGCTAGATTGCTTAAATCTGTATTTGAAATTTGTGGTGTTCTATCTTTTTCTGGTGCTATTCCATTAATGGATATTATAAATTTCCTTAATGCCAAATCAAATTCACCTTCTGGTTCTTTTATAAAAGTGGTGCTATCTGTAATTGGCTTGGTATCTTTTTCTACTACTACTACTTATTGGTCAGTTGCAGCACCAGGAAGAACAGACCAACCAGTTGTAGTA
>CAMSEM010000033.1 GCA_947057505.1 uncultured Clostridium sp.
CGAACTTTAAAGGGTTTCGTAAGTTTTTTTATTTTTAGAAAAGATGAATTGAACTATAAAAAACAAAAAATGTTCTCTTTCCAGAAAGGAGGGCATTTTTTTATGTTTGAGTTTGAAGTAATACAAAAATTAAAGTCAAATGATGAAATACTAGAAATTATTAAAGATTATAACTATACAGTTAGAAAAGGCAGAATTAAGCATTTAAAGGGTACTAATTTACAATTCATTGAACCAACTGAATATTTAATCATATATCCTACTACTCTTACTATACTTGAATATAAAGTGAATGAAATTGCCAATAAGAACTTTTACATTAAAGAACATAAACAAAAGTATAATCTCAAAGAAATTAAACAAATTCTCATGAAATTAAAAATTTAGCTTTCTATTTTGCAGTTTTATAAAAAGTTTAAAAACCAGCTTGCAAAAATGTATTTTGATTAGGAAACATATGAGAGAACAAAAAAATTATAAATTTTTTCACAAACTAGGGGTGCGAAAATGCACTTTTTTGAGCGTTATTCTATTGATTCACAACTATGAATGATAAAAGAATATTGCGAGAAAAACAGTTATGATATTGTAGATGTATACAATGATGCAGGACATTCTAGAAAATTTACAATATGATAAAAAAGAAATGTATAAACAATTTGATAATCTGCTAAAAGAAATTAATATAGAATACAGAACAACTACTATTAACCTTGCAAATTACCCTTATACAATTTTTGTATCAAGCAAAATTATGGAAATGGATTCAGCACAGCAAAATAAAGTTGCTTTATATCTTTTCAATAGTATAAATTTTGAAATTAAAAATTGCAAAAACCTTGATAATAAAGAATAAATGTTTTAATATATATATAGTAAGAAAAGGATGTGAAACTATGGAAGAAAATATCAAGCAAAGGATATTTTTTGATGGTCAAATATATGATGCATATAGCATCATTGTAGATATTATAAAAAGAGCAAATAACAAGATTTTAGTTATAGACAATTATATTGATGATAGTGTTTTGAAAATGTTAGCTAAAAAGAAAAATAATGTAGAAGTTGTTATTTTAACATCTAATAAAAATAATATTGAAAATTTAGATGTTAAAAAATTCAATAAAGAATATCCTATTCTTAAAGTTGCTAAAACAAATAAATTTCATGATAGATTTATTATAATAGACAATAAAGAGATGTATCATCTAGGTGCTTCGATAAAAGATTTAGGAAAGAAATGTTTTGGAATTAACAAAATAGAAGATATGGAAATTATAGAAAAAATTATTAATTTATGATATATATATATTCATAATAGAATTAAAAAAAATATAGTAGAGAAGGATAAAAAATGAGTGAAAATAACAAAGAAAAAATATTAGTAAGTGCATGTTTATTAGGCGTTAATTGCAAATATAATGGAGAAAACAATGCTTCTAATGAGATAGATGAATTTTTGAAAGATTATGAAGTTATTCCAATTTGCCCAGAAATTATGGGAGGACTTCCAACTCCACGTTGCTGTGCTGAAATTATAGGAGATAAGGTAATAACAAAAGATGGAGATGATGTAACAAAACAATATATAAAAGGAGCAGAAGAATGTCTTTTTTTAGCCAAAAAGTATAATGTAAAAAAGGCATTATTAAAATTAAAAAGTCCATCATGTGGTTATGGACAGGTTTATGATGGTTCTTTTTCGAATACTTTAATTAGAAAAAACGGGGTAACAGCAGAATTATTTCAAAAGAATAATATTGAAATAGTAACAATAAAGTAAGAAAGCCATATTAGTATGACTACTATAAAATAGATACATGGGATACCTTACACAAAAAGTAGAAATGTTAATAAAAAACACTTGCAAATTCAGTGAAAACATGCTAAAATTATTATGTCAATTTATTACTATCCTATTTTTCAGGAGGATGCACAGCAGTTGTATAAAATGAATATTTTAAGGAGGTATGAGTGATGAGTATTAAAACTGAACTCAAAGAGAAACTGAAACAGGCTCAAGAAAGAAAAAAAGAGTTGGAACGGGAAGAAAAAGCTGCAGCCCAAATAAGAGAGGCTGAGGCAAGAAAATTCCTTGAAGAAGTTGTTTGTCCAATGTTTCAAAAAAGAGCAGAAGACAATCCAACGGGTGTTTTTCATAGTATTCAATTCTTTTCTGGTGACAGAAAATGGTACTATGAAGAAAATGAGGCGTCAAAATTGAGAGAGGGACGTTGTCCATATGATTTTGACACTGTTGAAACAGCAGTAAAACTTGCTAAAGAGTTTGATATTTCGGCTGTTAGCCATTTGGAAATGTTTGGTGGGCAAATTGTAAGGTTCTATTTGGACCTACGGTAAGAAAAAATAAGGAGTAGCTTTTTAATGGCTGCTCCTTATTTTTTCGCTTTTTAAGTCTAATCATGTATAAAATATACAATCATCATAGACTTAATCATCACAAATGTGTATAGAAGTTCCTTTAATCATTTTACGAATTCTTAATTCATCATCCAAATGCATTAAGTATACAGCTATACCTTTTTTTGTTAGTTCTTTCAAAAGAGGCAAATTATCCTCTAATTTTAAATGCACCCCGCCTGAAACCGAAGCCTCAGTGTAGAGCTGGGAACCTTTCTTTAGATAAGGAAGAAAGGATTTTAATGTTTTGGTATCACCAGTATAAACAATGGGAGTACCATTAATCATAGCAGAAAAACCATAACTGTCCATTTTATCTTCCACGTGCTCTGTCGGAATAAGAGTTACAAAATTATTAGTTCGAGTGTAACGTTCCTTTGGAAAAGCAGGTATTGAAGTATTTCTGTCAACACCGGTGATAGTAAGAAATGTGTCAATTTCCACACATGCTGTAATAATATTAAGAGGAGCTCTTAAGGCAATATAGCTATAAAGAGCTAATTGGCTAAGAGAGCCTACATGGTCAGCATGCATATGGGTAATAAAGACATCAATACCAGAAATTTCTTCCAAAAGATTTTGTTCCTGTAATTGTGGAAATACAGTATAACCACAATCAATTAGAAGCAACCAGTCTTTTATGAAAGTATAGGAAGAAGTATTTCTTTTGCCAAAACTTCCAGATTTTCCTAAAAAAGTAAGTTCTCTGTTCATAATTGTAACCACCTTTCTTATATGCTAATTAGCACATAAATTAAATATGATAATGCCTTGTATGATATAACACCATATTTTACATAATACTGCAAGAGAAGAATTAACAATTTAGGTTGCCATATTTTCCATATCGTGGTAAAATAGAAAGGTAGTAAATTAGAATAAAGGAGAAACACAATGGGATTTTTTGATAAATTAAAACAAGGTTTAAGTAAAACAAAGAATTCATTTGATGAAAAAATAAATAATGTATTTAGCAATTTTAGAAAAGTAGATGAAGAACTACTAGAAGAACTAGAAGAAGCACTTATTATGTCTGATGTAGGAGTAGAAACATCTACTAAAATTATTAGTAATTTAAGAGAAACCATAAAAAAAGAAAAAATAGAAGAACAAGAAGGCGTAAAAGAGGCATTAAGGGAAGAAATTAAACAAGTTTTAGATGAAGTAGAAAATGGGCTAAACTTAGAAACGCATCCTTCAGTTATACTAGTAGTTGGCGTAAATGGCGTAGGAAAAACAACTTCTATTGGAAAAATAGCAAACCGTTTAAAAAAAGATGGAAAAAAAGTAGTAATTGCAGCAGCAGATACTTTTAGAGCAGCTGCAGTAGAACAACTTGAAATTTGGGCAAATAGGGCTGGTTGTGAAATAGTAAAAAAAGAAGAAGGAGCAGACCCTGCATCTGTTGTTTTTGATGCCATAAAAATAACAAAACAAACCAATGCAGATGTATTAATTTGTGATACAGCAGGAAGATTGCATAACAAAAAATATTTAATGGATGAATTAGAAAAAATAAAAAAAGTAATAGACAAAGAACTTCCAGAAGCGAGCAAAGAAGTTCTAATGGTGTTAGATGCAACTACCGGTCAAAATGCAATTATGCAAGTAAAAGCATTTAAAGAAACAGTAGATATAAACGGTCTTATTTTAACCAAATTAGATGGAACAGCCAAAGGTGGCGTTGTGGTAGGAATTGTACATGAAAATAAAATGCCAGTAAAATTTGTGGGCGTTGGAGAGCAAATTGATGACATGGAAATTTTTGATAGTAATGATTTTGTAAAAGCTTTAATATAAGAAAGGGTAAAAAATGGAAGAAGCAAATAAAAATGAAAATATAGTAAAAGATAAAAAAATGCAAGCTCATAAAAAAAGAAAATGGCTTGTTCTTGTAGCTTTAATATTAGCTGTTGTAATTGCATATATTACTTATAGAGGTAACTATTTAGAAACATTAGAATTAGGAGAGCAATATTTAAACATTTTTTGGCAAAATGTATCTTACCAATTAATTGCATTTGGTGCTAATTTTATAGTTATATTTACACTTATTTATGCAACCAATAAAAGAATAAAAAAGGGGCTAATCCCATTTTTTGAAGAAGAAAAAAAGCAAATGCCTAAAATGCCAAACAAATCAATTGCATTTGTGGCTTCTCTTGTAATTAGCTTTTTTATAACAGATGTTGTATTACAAAAAGTTTTATTATGTATGAATGCAACTGCTTTTGAATTAATAGATCCTGTAATTGGGGTAGATATTGGCTACTTTATTTTTATACAACCATTTGTACAATTTATTTTAAAATATGTATTAATTACTACAGTTACATTAACAATATATGCAGCCATTTATTATATTATTGCATTTAACTTTTTATTTGATGGAATAAGTAGAGAAACTCTAAAAAAGAGCATATTGGTCAAACAAATTTGTAATAATATTATAGCAATTGCTGTTATTGTAGCAGCTATTATCTTTACAGAGACTTTTAATGTAGGACTTCAAAAGTTTTTAAACTTACAAGATACAGAAATTATTTATTCACTTTGGGGAGCAGGCATTTCAGAAGTGACTATTAAACTATGGGGATACCGAATTTTATCAGCCATTATGGTTATATCTATTATGATGGCAATTCATTACTTTAAACAAGGAAAAACGAAGAGAGTAATTGTTTCTTTACTTACTGTACCAACTTATTTGGTTTCAATGTTAATTGTATTAGTTACATTTAATATTATCTTTGTTAACCCAAATGAATTGGACAAGCAACAACCATATATTAAAGCAAATATTGAATCTACCAAACAAGCATATGGAATAAATATTGAAGAAGTAAATTTGGGTGAAAATCAAACAATAACCAAAGAAGAACTAATTAGCAACCAAGAAGTGATAGAAAATATTGCTTTAGCCAATAAGCAAGATGTTTTAAAAAACTTAAATACTTTACAAACAAACAAAGGATACTATACTTATCGTACCACTAATATAGCAACTTATAATGTAAATGGAAAACAAAATTTAGTATATGTTTCACCAAGAGAAATTACCAATTCAGCAGGTACTTATAATAACAAAACTTATGAATATACCCATGGTTATGGTGCAATTATTACTTCTGCGACTTCAGTAGATGAAAATGGAGAACTAGTACATTTACAAAAAGGATTTACACCAAGTCAAGAAGATATTGTACACATTACTCAGCCACAAATCTATTTTGGATTAGAAACAAATGATACAGTAGTAACTAATAGTAATGGAAAAACAGAATTTGATTATCCAATAGTAACATCTTCTAAAGCAGAAAATGCAGTAAATGTATATGAAGGAAGTGCTGGGTTAAAACTAAATTTTATAGATAGACTTATTTTAGCTATGAAAGAAAAAGACTTAAAACTAGCTTTTTCGGGGAATATTAATGCAAATAGCAAAATATTAGTCAATAGAAATATTATTGAAAGAGCAAAAACTCTTATGCCATATATTTTATATGACGAAAATCCATATTTAGTAATAACTGGTGAAGGAAAATTAGTATGGGTATTAGATGGCTATACAACAGCAGATAGCTATCCATATTCTCAAAGAATAACTTTACCAAAAGATAAAACACTAAAAAGAAAAGATATTAACTATATTAGAAATTCAGTTAAAGTTTTAATAGATGCTTATGATGGTACCATTAGGTATTATATTACTGATAGAAATGACCCAATTATTATGGCTTACCAAAAAATATATAAAAATTTATTTGTAGATAAAGATGTATCAATTCCAGAAGATATTAGCAGTCAATTTGTTTACCCAACATTTTTATACAATATACAAGCTAAAATAATGGAAAGATACCACCATGTTCAAACTGATGTACTATATAGAGGTGATGACACATGGGAAATAGCAACACACAATACAACAAAAGCTACATCTAAAACAGGAACAAAAATTAAGCCATATTATGCTATGATAAAAACAGTTAATGAAGAAAATGCAACCTTAGGTTTAATATTACCATATACACCATATCAAAAACAAAATGTTACATCCTATTTAGTTGGAAGTTATAAAAATGGTGAACCACAATTGAAACTATATAAATATCCAACAGATAGTAATGTTTTAGGACCAATGCAAATCGATACACAACTAGAACAAGATGAAAACATATCAAAAGAAATAGAAAGCTTAAATGTAACAGGAACTAGATTAAGCAAAAATATGATTGCCATTCCAATTAACAACTCTTTGTTATATATAGAAACAATTTATCAACAATATATTAATGAAGAAAACTCTACACCAACGCTTAAAAAAATAGTAGTAGCATCTGGAAATAAAGTGGCAATTGGAAATACCATAGTAGAGGCACTAAATAACTTAGTATCTAAATATGCTGTTGATATTGAAGTTGAAAATACAGAAGACATAGAAGGATTAATAGAAGCAATTATTAAGGCAAATAATAATTTAAAACAATCTAGTGAAAATACAAACTGGGAAATGATAGGAAAAGATATGTCTAAACTTCAAGAGCTTATTACAAAACTTGAAAAATTAAAGAAAGAACAAGAAAAGGCAAAACCTAATAGCACAAATGAAATAGAAAATAATATTATAAATAGCCAAAATGTAGTAGAAAATAGTTTTTAGGTACATATAAAAACTCATGCTGTGCTCATGAGTTTTAGAAAATATAATAGCATCAAAACATATTTTCAAACTTATCAATTGCTTCAACATCCATAAAATAAGAAAACTAATTGCATAAAATTGCAAAAAAACACCATCTTAATAATAGGAGATGGTGTTTTTTCATGCTAAGAAAGAGTAAATTGGAAAAAATTTTATTAAAAAACTTAGAACAATTAAACTTTGTATTAACGAAAAATAATGTATTAGAAATAGCAGAATTATTAGGCAATAAAAAAGAATTGATTTTAAGAAATTTAATGACTGGAATTGCAAAGGGCATTGGAATAGGAATTGGCTTTACTATTTTAACAGCCATTTTGTTAATCATACTCCAAAAAATTGTCACATTAAATATACCTGTCATAGGTGACTATATTGCAGATATTGTGCAAATTGTAGAAAACAAAAAATAATGATTTTATAAAAATGAAAAAAACTATTTATTTTTTTGAAACTTTTATATATAATGTAGTAAATAAAAAAGTAAAAAAGGTGGAGAAAAAATAATGAACTTAGCAAACAAATTAACTATTTTAAGGATTTTTTTAGTGCCAATTATGGTAATCATTCCGTTCTTTCATATTAAAGGTAATTTATGGGGAATACCAATAGAATATTTCATAATTGATGCCATTTTTATTATAGCAGCATTAACAGACAAATTAGATGGTTACATAGCAAGGTCTAGAAATCAAATTACTACCTTTGGAAAATTTTTAGACCCAATAGCAGATAAAATTGTAGTAATTACAGCTATGATTATGCTAGTGGAATTTGGTCATTTACCAGCATGGATTCCAATTATTGTAGTATTTAGAGAATTTGTTGTATCTGGCTATAGATTAATTGCAGTACAAAAAAGTGGAAATGTAGTTGCAGCAAACTTTTGGGGAAAATTAAAAACAGTAACACAAATGGTAGCAATTATACTTGCTTTTATTGATCCAAATCCATTTGGTGCTATATTTAGTGGTGACTTAGTAGGATATGAATTTGTTATTAACTTATTAGTTACTTTAACAATGAGTGTTTCTGTAGTTGCAACTATTTTCTCAGGATGGGAATACTTAAAAGGTAGCAAAGAGTTATTTAAGGAAGAAATTTAAGAAATGTTAACATATATAACAGTTTGTAAAGGCTAACACCATAACACAACTGTTTAACAGTCTTACTTCAAAAACATACTATTATTGAAAAAATATATCAAAATTAATTTTAAAGGAGAACATACAAATGGAATTTACTACAGCAAAAAAAAGAGCAGAAGAACTAAGACCATTACTACAATATTATACACAAAAATATTTTGATGATGAGCAAGTAGTTAGCGACTATGAATATGATATGCTCATGAAAGAACTAAAGCAAATAGAAAAAGAATATCCAGAATTAATTACAAAGGACTCTCCAACACAAAAAGTAGGTGCAAGCTTGAAAAAAGGTTTTACAAAGGTAACACATGAGGTGCCACTTCAAAGCCTTCAAGATGTATTTTCAATAGAAGAAGTAGAAGAGTTTGATGAGAAAATGCAAAAAGCATCCCAAGAATATGGAAGACCATTAGAATATGTAGTAGAAACCAAAATTGATGGGCTATCAGCTGCAATCGAATATAAAGATGGTAAATTTGTAATGGGAGCTACACGTGGAAATGGACAAATAGGAGAAGATGTTACACAAAATATAGCTACTATAAAAACGGTGCCACAAGAATTAAAAGAAAAAGCATCTCTTATTGTGCGAGGAGAAGTTTTTATAGGAAAAGAAGATTTTGACAAATTAAATGAAAATAGATTAATGGAAGAACAAGAACAATTTGCAAATGCACGAAATGCTGCAGCTGGGTCACTTAGACAATTAGATAGCAAAATTACGAAAACACGCCCATTAAATATTTTTATTTTTAATGTACAAAAAAGTACCAACATTCAATTTGAAACACATTATGAAAGTTTGTTATATTTAGAAAGACTAGGTTTTAATGTAAACCCAGTGAAAATTCTATGCAAGAATATGGAAGAAGTGAAAAAAGCAATTGAAGATATTGGTAATATGAGAGATAGTTTAGATTTTGGTATTGATGGAGCCGTTGTAAAGGTAAATGACTTAATTTTAAGAGAAAAAGTGGGTACCACTTTTAAAACCCCTAAATGGGCAGTAGCATATAAATATCCACCAGAGAAAAAAGAAACCTTATTAAAAGATATTGTATGTCAAGTAGGTAGAACAGGAGCAATAACACCAATGGCAATTTTAGAACCAGCATATGTAGCAGGCTCTAAAATATCTAAAACTACGCTTCATAACGAAGACTATATTAAAGAAAATGACATAAGAGTGGGAGATAGGGTTATTATACAAAAAGCAGGAGATGTTATACCAGAAGTAGTAGGCGTTAATAAAGAAAAAAGAGATGGTACAGAAAAAGTATTTCAAATGCCAACTACATGTCCTGTTTGTGGAGCACAAGCAGTTAGAGAAGAAGGCGAAGCAGTAGTACGTTGCATTGGAATTGAATGCCCAGCTAAACTATATAGAAGTATCATTCACTTTGCCTCAAAAGAAGCAATGAATATAGATGGACTTGGAGAATCTATCATAGCAGAACTAATTGAAAGAAAACTAATTTCTAATATAGCAGATATTTATAAACTAACATTTGAAGATATTGCATCTTTGAAAAAAAATGGTAAAAAATTTGCACAAAATATGATGAATGCAATAGAAGAAAGTAAAAACAGAGATTTATATTGCTTAATTAATTCTTTAGGTATAAGACATGTAGGCGTAAAACTTGCTAAAACATTAGCCAAGTATTATAAAACAATGGAAAACCTAGCTAATGCCAACTATGAAGAACTAAGAATGGTCGATGATGTAGGAGAAATAACAGCACAAGCAATTAACGAATTCTTTAGTCAAGAGCAAACAATAGACCTATTAGAAAAATTAAAAACAGCAGGCGTTAACATGACAGTACAAACAGCCGAAAACCAAGACCAACGCTTTGCAGGAAAAACATTTGTATTAACAGGAAGCTTAAACAACTATACAAGAGAACAAGCAAGCCAAATCATAGAAAACTTTGGAGGAAAAACATCATCCTCAGTATCGAAAAAAACAGACTATGTACTAGCAGGAGAAGACGCAGGTAGTAAACTAAAAAAAGCACAAGAACTAGGCGTAACCATTATCTCTGAAGAAGAATTTGGCAAGCTGACCGAATAGGGGACGGTGGTTAGTGACCCTATTTAGGGTGACTGAGGGACGCTCTTTGAAGTAAAAAAGCAAGTGTGTCCCTAAAATGACAAAAATGTCACTACAAAGAGCATTCAAAAAGTGACAAGAAAGGAAAAGAATGGAAGGCAAATATAAATTTGAAGAGTTTTATCAAAACTTAGAAGATGGATACCAAATATATTTTACCTATGTAAGAAATCGCTATTTGTTATTTAAAACAGCGGAAAATTGTTATACGCAAAAACTGTTAACAGAAAATGAAAAAAATCCACAACCAAGGCATAGTATGCTTACATTTAAAAGGGTAAAAGAGATGTTTTCACATATGGAAGAGATTGAGTATAAAACAGGAATAGCTGAAGAATGATATGAAAAATACTTAGTTAGTGTCATTGTACTAGCTAAGTATTTCTTATTGTATAGAAAAAAATGTAAGGCTTTTAATATACAACTAACTATATTTTCAATTAATTTTCGTTCATTTATATTAAGGTAATTTGGGATTAACATTCACTGTTTCTTGATTTGTATAAATTACCATGCCAGGTTTTACATTATTAGGTTTTTTTACATATTTTACAGTAGTATAATCAACAGGAACATTTGAAGATTGATTTGCTTTGCTGTAATAGGCTGCTATACTAGCACATTGATTAATGATTTCTTGAGAAGGAACTTTACCACCAGTTACTAAAACTACATGGCTGCCATGAAAGTCTTTTACATGGAACCAAAGGTCTTCTTTACTAGCTATTTTAAAGGTTAATTCATCATTTTGTTTATTGTTTTTTCCAACTAAAATATGAAAATTGTCCAATATATAGGTAAGTGGTTCAATAAACTTATTATCTTTTTTTACTCCAATTTTCTTTACATGTTTTTTCTTTATCTGTTTCTGTCTTGAAGTAAATGTATCTTGAATTTCATCATAAATTTCATCAAGGTCTTTTATGATTTGTGCAGATTGAATTTCATAAACAATACTTTCAAAATAATTAATTTCTTTTTCAAGCTCTTGTTTTTGCTCTTGCACAATAGAACAAGCATTTTTTAATTTATGATATTTTTTAAAATATTTTTTTGCATTAGCAGCAGGCGACAGGCTAATATCTAAAGGAACAGTAACAAGTTCATTATTATAATAGTTGGTAAGTGTAATGCTAGAAACATGAGCTTTTGGTATTTGATATAGATAATTAGTAATTAATTCTCCATATAGCCTATAATCATCCATATGAACACATTCTTTTATTTTATCATCAATAGTAGACAATTTTTTAGAAATCTTTTTTAACTTTGATGAAATAAAACTTAGCAATTGATTTCTATAAGTCAAAAACTGTTGTGTTGATTGTTTTTCGCTATAGTAGTCATCTAAAAATGTATTAACTTGCAAAGGAACATTTTCGTTAGCAGGAAGAATGGTATATTCGTTTTCATTAACAAAAGAACATTTTACCTGTTCTAATGAAATACATTCTTTTAAATTTAGCAAATAGTTAGCAAGTGTATTAAAATTGGAATTATTTAAAACATTTTCTATATTCAAAGAAGAAATTGCATGTTCTACTAGGGTTTTACTAAGCCCAATAAATTTGAAGAAATAAAAAAAGATTGGAGATATACAGGACAAGATAAGTATC
>CAMSEM010000034.1 GCA_947057505.1 uncultured Clostridium sp.
TAAATCTCCAATGTTAAAATTTTCATTAACATGAAATATATTTTGATTTTCTTCTTGAACCTTAGATTCTACCTCAGGCATTGCCTGCCAGGTTTTAGCATTTGCATAAATAGGAACTTGGAACTTTTTAGATAAAGTACCAAGACCCTTAATATGGTCAGAATGTTCATGTGTTACTAAAATAGCATCAAGTTCTTGTACATCTACCTCAATACTATTTAGAGCAGACTCGATTTTTTTAGCACTTTCACCAGCATCTATTAAAATTTTAGTATTAGGAGTTTGTACAAATAAACTATTTCCACTACTACCACTATATAAACTACAAAATTTAAACATGTATGTATACGTCCTTTGCTTTTGTTTCTAATTATTTAGTATCTGGCTCTATTACTCTTTGAATATTAGCACCTAAACGTCTAAATTTTTCTTCAATATTTTCATAGCCTCTATCAATGTGATGAATATTGTATAAATGAGTTTCACCACTTGCCACTATTCCAGCAATTAGTAAAGCAGCACCAGCTCTTAAATCTGTAGCATAAACAGGTGCACCAGAAAGCTCTTTTACTCCTTCAAAAACAGCAGACTTTCCTTGCGCTGTAATTTTAGCACCCATTCTATTTAATTCAAAAGTATATTGAAATCTAGAATCCCAAATGCTTTCATGAATGGTACTAATTCCATCAGCCATAGAAAGAACTACCCCTATTTGAGGTTGCATATCAGTTGGAAAACCAGGATAAGGCAGAGTTTTAACCACAGCTTTAGTAGGTCTTTTATTCATACTAACACGAAGAGAATCCCCGTAATCTTCCACAGTTCCACCAATTTCTAAAATTTTAGCAGTAATACAATCTAAATGTTCTGGAATACAATTTTTAATTAAAATGTTTCCTCTTGTTGCAACAGCAGCAAGCATAAAAGTACCAGCTTCTATTTGGTCTGGAACAACACTATAAGAACCATTACCATGTAACGACTTTACACCATTGATTTTAATTACATCAGTACCAGCACCACGAATATCTGCCCCCATAGTATTTAAAAAGTTTGCCACATCAACAATATGTGGTTCTTTAGCAGCATTATCAATGGTAGTAGTACCTTCTGCTAGTACAGAGGCTAAAATTGCATTAATTGTAGCACCAACAGAGGCAATATCCATATAAATAGAAGTACCAACTAATTTTTTTGCCTTTGCTGTAATTTTTCCTTGGGAAACATCTACTTTAGTACCTAATGCTTCAAAAGCTTTAATATGTTGGTCAATAGGCCTTGCACCTAAATTACAACCACCAGGAAGCCCAACTTCAGCAGTTCCGCACCTACCAAGTAAAGAGCCAAGCAAATAATAAGAAGCTCTAAACTTAGAGGTCATATCTAATGGTGCTTGTGTACAAGAAATATTTCTTGTATCAATTTCAATTTCATTTTCTGTAAGCCATGTAATTTTAGCACCCAATTCTTCTAAAATTTTGCAAGACATTTTAACATCACTAATATTAGGTAAATTATCAATTTTGCAAATACCATCAATTAATAATGTAGCAGGAAGTATAGCAACAGCAGCGTTTTTAGCACCGCTAATTGTTACCTCACCTTTCAATTTAGTTGGGCCTTTAATGACTAATTTATCCAAAACAATTACCCCCAATTTGTTATCGTATTATTTTCACATAATTTTATACCATAGTTTGTCCTTTTTGGCAAGTAATTCATGGGTAAAAAATGTGGTTTGTAAAAACTTGTAATTATTCAGTCTATTCGTAATATCTTTGGGTATCCAGTTTTTGAAGAGGATGAGTCTATTGAGAACTTGGGTTTTCTCCTGACCTTGTATTTATAGGAGTTTGAAAGATAATTTAAATAAAAGGAAGAGTAAAAAACTCATCCTTTTATTTAAGCCCTAACTTCCAATTTTGAAATACCTCTATTAACTTAAACTTAAAAGTAATCTCATTATCATCAGTTTTACTAATTAAATCATATTCCTCATCATTTAAACTCTCTTTCATTTCTTGCTTAGAACTATCAGGTACAATGCCAGAACTTACATCTACAAAACAAAGAGGAGGAAACATTACACACCACCAGTTTTTACCCTCAGCACTTCCTATTTTTACCCTTAAAGCATCATAAGTGCCAGCAGGGAGAGAAATATCTCCATATTGTTTGGTTGGAAAGTCTGAAATCCCAATTTCCACATGAGCCTCATAAACAAAGCCATTTTCTTTTATTACATTCTCAGCAATTTTTTTCAAATCTTCCTTATGCTCTTTTGCCATATTCATCACTTCTTCTTTACAAGAACAATCTTTAGAAAGAGTATTCATATAAGAAATTAAAGCATCACGAACCTTTAACTTTAATTCTTGGTCTTCATTAGAATCGCTATTGGCAATAACATGCAAACGAAAAACACTATCTGAAATATCTTGAGAAACAGCGCTTACATAAGAAACAGCACTAATAAAAATAAAAAGGCTAAGCAAAAGTGTAATTACCAAAAAAGGTTTTATTTTAGAAAAATTTAAAGATTTCATTATTTTTTCCTCCGTAAATTAAAAAAATTATTTAATACAATTATTAACAAATTTTTAAGAAATTATACATTCTTGGAAAAAAGTTTTTAAATTGTTTAAAAAAGAAAAAATAATGGATATATGGAAAAGGAAAAAAATAAAGTATGCTAATGTAAGATTTAACAATACAAAGAGCCAAAATGTCGAATAAATGCACACGATTTTTAGTAAAAACACTTGACTTTCATAAAATAAAAATGGTAAAATTTACCAGTAAAAAGAAAAAACAGGGGGTTATTTAAAATGAAAAAAGAGAATAAAAAAGTAGAAAAATTGTGTAGCTTTTATGTAAGTAATTGGCATTTAGCCACTATGATTTTACCGTACATTAATGGTAAAATAAAAGAAAATACAAAAATAATAACAATCCTGGAAAATAGTATAGAAGAAAATATACAAAAATTAATAGAGAAATTAAACTTAAAAAATAAAGAAAAAATATTATCTATTAATTGGAGTAAATTAGATAGTCAAAAATATGAAGACATTGAAAAAATGTTAAAAAAAGAAATACTAACAGAAAAACAAAATATTATTTTAGTAAATGGATGTAGCAATTATATAAAAAACAATAACTGTAATATTGAGCAATATTTAAAAAAGTCAAAAGCAGAATCTATTAAAATAATTAACTTTTTTGAAGTAACAGAATTTAATAACCATATTATGGATATTTTAGATGCACATGATAAAGTATTTAATACATCAGGAGAAAAAGAAATTACTGAGATATTTGACGGATATGTAAAAGGTGAAAAAGTTCAAACCAAAAAAGTAGTTGGCGGAGTAGAACAGTAATATTTAATAAGATAATAGTAGCCTTTGCAGGATAGTATTTTTTTATTAAGTCAAAATACTTGTGTTAGGGCGTTTAGCCCATACAAAGTACAATATATAATAGAATAGAATCAATAAGTAGAAGGATGTATTAAAAAATTTATAACAATCTACCCTAAAATATTTGACTAAAAGCAAGATTTCGTATAAGATATAAGGAACAAAAAAGAAAGGAAATAGAAAGTTATGGAAGATAAAATACTAATAGCACAAGAAATACTTGCTAAATATGGACAAGAACATATATTAAAATTTTATAATGAATTTTCAAAAGAAGAACAAAATCAATTATTAGACGAAATATTAACAATGGATTTTAAACAAATAGAAGAATTATATGAAAGTACCAAAACAAAACCAAATTTTGAAAATATCAAAATAGAACCAATAGAGCATGTTACCAAAGCAGAACTTAGCAAAGAAGAAATAGAAAAATATACAAAAATAGGACAAGAAGTTGTAAAACAAGGAAAACTTGCAGTAGTAACTATGGCAGGTGGACAAGGAACAAGGCTTGGTCACGATGGACCTAAAGGAACTTATGACATAGGATTAGCATCACATAAACCAATTTTTGAAATTTTATGTGATAATTTAAAACAAGCAAGAGAAAAATATGGAATAGATATTCCATGGTACATTATGACAAGTGATGAAAATAATGAAGAAACTATGGATTTTTTTGAAAAAAATAACTACTTTAACTATCCAAAATCTGCTGTACAATTTTTTAAGCAAGGAAAATTACCAATGCTAGATGTAAATGGCAAAATTTTACTAGATGAACAAGGAATGATAAAACAAGCAGCAGATGGTCATGGTGGCGTTTTTGAAGCTATGCGAAAAAACGGAATTATTTACAATATGAAAGAAAGAAAAATTGAATGGATTTTTATAAGTGGTGTAGATAATATCTTAGCTAAATTTGTAGATCCAGTATTTATAGGCATGCAAGTAGCACAAGATAAAAAGTCTGCTAGTAAGAGTGTTGTAAAGGCTTATGCAGAGGAAAAAGTAGGTGTTTTCTGCCAAAAAGATGGAAAACCAGGAGTTATAGAGTATTCTGAAATTTCGAAAGAATTGGCAGAAGCAATAGATGAAAAAGGAGAATTTCTTTTAGGAGATTCTAACATTGTTAATCACCAATTTCATATAAGTGTATTAGAACAAGTTAGCACAGAAAAATTACCATATCATGTAGCTTTTAAAAAAGCAAATTATAAAGATGAAAATGGAAAAATAATAGAAGCCACAGAGCCAAATGCCTATAAATTTGAAGCATTTATATTTGACATTTTCTCATGTGTACCAGACATGTTAGTATTTCGTGTAAAACGTGAGGAAGAATTTGCCCCTGTAAAAAATAAAGATGGAAAAGACAGCCCAGAAACTGCAAGAAAATTATATAATGATTTCTATCATTTAAATTAAAACTTTTATTAAGCTATATATACTTAGTTTTTTTATTTAAAAACTAGGTATATATAGCTTGTATAATAAATGAGTATATAAGGAGGAAAAAATGGAAAAATATTTAGAAACATATGAACAATGGTTAAATAACGCAGCCATTAGTGAAGAAGACAAAGAAGAATTAAGAAGCATAAAAGAAGAGAAACAAGAAATAGAAGATAGGTTTTATAAAGAATTAGAATTTGGAACAGCAGGTTTAAGAGGTGTTATTGGCATTGGAACCAACCGTATGAACCGTTATACTGTTACAAAAGCAACACAAGGGTTAGCCAATTATATTATTCAAAAAGGTGGAGAAGAAAGAGGAGTTGCTATAGCATATGACTCAAGAAAAATGTCAAAAGAATTTAGTGAGCAAGCAGCTCTATGTTTAAATGCAAATGGTATTAAAACATACCGTTTTGAAGACTTAAGACCAACACCAGAGCTTTCTTTCGCAGTAAGAGAACTTGGTTGTATAGCAGGAATTGTAGTAACAGCAAGTCATAATCCACCAGAATACAATGGATACAAAGTATATTGGGAAGATGGTGCTCAAATAGTAGAACCAACAGATAAACAAATTATAACCAAAGTAAATGAAGTAACAAATTTAGCGGAAATTAAAACAATGGAAAAACAAGATGCTATAGAAAAAGGTCTATATCATACCATAGGAGAAGAAGTAGACAAAAGATATATAGAAGAACTAAAAAAATTAGTAGTAAATCAAGAAGCAATTAATCAAATGCAAAAAGATATTAAAATTGTTTACACACCACTTCATGGAACAGGAAATATACCAGTACAAACTATTTTAAAAGAATTAGGCTTTAAAAACGTATATGTAGTACCAGAGCAAGAAAAACCAGATGGCAATTTTCCAACAGTAAGCTATCCAAACCCAGAAGACCCAAAAGCATTTAAGTTAGCATTAGAACTAGCCAAACAAAAAGAAGCAGATATTGTACTTGCCAATGACCCAGATGCAGATAGATTAGGAGTATATGTTAAAGACAGCAAAACTAATGAATATATACAATTTAATGGTAACATGACAGGAAACTTAATTGCAGAATATATTTTATCTCAAAAACAAGCAAATGCAACATTACCACAAAATGGAGCAGTTATTAAAACAATTGTATCTTCTAACTTAACAGATGCTATTGCCAAAGCTTACCACGTAAAACTATTTTCAACCTTAACAGGATTTAAAAACATTGCAAAAATCATTAGAAACTTTGAAGAAAACCATAATGAATATGAATGTTTATACTCTTATGAAGAAAGTTATGGATGTATTATAGGAACACATGCAAGAGATAAAGATGGAATTGTAGCAGTTATGACATTGTGCGAAGCGGCATGCTATTATAAACAAAAAAATATGACCCTATGGGATGCCATGCTTGAGATGTATAAAAAATATGGCTATTATAAAGAAAAACAATTTTCTATTACACTAAAAGGTGCTCAAGGAGCAGAACAAATCAAACAAATGATGGAAAATATGAGAAAAAATCCACCAAAAGAATTAGCAAATAAAAAAGTGTTATCAATAGGAGACTACCTAGCACAAACCATTTATTCTAACGAAACACAAGAAACCACATCAACTAATTTGCCAAAATCTAATGTGCTTTACTATGAACTAGAAGATGATAATTGGTGCTGTGTACGTCCATCTGGAACAGAACCAAAAATTAAATTCTATATGGGAGTGAAAGAAAGTAGCTTAGAAGAGGCAGACAAAAGATTACAAGAATTAGAAAATGCTATGAAAGAATTTACAAACAAATAGAAAAAATAGTAATAAAATAAGCAAAAGTTATAAAAAAAGAGAATAGGATTATTCTCTTTTTTAATATAAAATATTTAGCTATCTATTTTCCTTCCAACCATTAATATGAGCTCTCTTAATAGCACCAACCATGTTAGCTCTAACAGTAGGAAGCTTTTTTTCAAAATTTAAAATCATATTTTTCATATCTTCCCTCTTAGAAACACCATCCATAGGGCAAACCTTAGGCATAACCTCTACATGATTTCGTTTTACAAACTTTTTAATTTCTTTTTCAGGAGTATCAATTAAAGGCCTAATCAGTGTGATTTTAGAACGGTCCATATAACTAATAGGCGCAAAAGTAGAAAGATTACCAGCATATAAAAAATTAAGTAAAAAAGTTTCTAAAGCATCATCTTGATTATGACCTAAAGCAATTTTATTACAGCCCTCTTGAATAGCAGTAGAATTTATAATACCCCTACGTAAATTAGCACACAAAGAACAAGGATTTTGCTCTTTTCTAATATCAAAAACAATCTCCTTAATATGCGAAAATTCCTCTACTAATGGAACACCAATTTCTTCACATTTTTGTTTTAAAAAAAAGGAATCAAAAAATTCAAAACCAGGATTAATAGTAATTGCTAATAATTCAAAATGCTTTGGGTAAAACCTTTGAAGAGCCTTTAATCCCATAAGTAAAGTAAAGGAATCCTTTCCACCAGAAAGACCAACTGCAATTTTATCCCCTTCTTCAATCATTTCATAATTTTCAATTGTTTTTCGTAAATAACTTAAAATTCTTTGCATTTTATTATTAAAGGTTTCTTAAAAGAAACTAGTTAGTACAAATATAAAATTGTAAATAAGTAAGAAACCCTATTCTCCTTCCAAAATATTATACCATAGTAAGTCAAGAGGAAGATAAAAAACATTGAATACTTTTCTATAGTTAATCACTATTTTAACAAAAAAATAGGAAAAAATATTAACTAGTAACCATAGTTAATAGAAAACAATCAAAAATACTTGAAAAAGTAGAAAAAATGTTATAAGATATAAAAAGAATATGTGTCTATAGCTCAGTTGGATAGAGCACTCGCCTCCTAAGAATTTCCTAAACTCTAAGCATGAATAAGCGAAAACCCTACAAAATAAAGGTTGGATAGAATTAAAAAAGGAAAGGTGTCGCAAAAATGTCGCGAAATTCTGTCCCTATCTTTAAAAAAAACATAATAATTTAAAAAAAATCAATTTATTTTAGTAATTTATACTAAAATGAAAAAATGTCCTCGTAGCTCAGTTGGATAGAGCGCGGACCTCCTAAGTCCGGTCTTGCGGTGGTTCGATTCCACTCGGGGACACCAGTTATCATTAAGTAATTTTTTATAAGTATTTCACATTTTTATTTGTTATTTTTAACAAATGAAGATGTGTTTTTTTATGTATAATTATTTTTAGTAGGAATAATTTTATTAAGTATATTTATAGCAATTATGCTATTTATAACAATATGTTTTAAAGATTTTAAAATGAAGATGGGGATCATAATTTTTATGTACTCATTTTCTTTTTTTATAATTAAAATAAATGATATTAAACCCAAATAATAAATGCACAGAAATACAGAGAAGGGAGAAATTTTAAATGAATGTTGATATAATAGATAAGCCTAAAATATGTCTTAATGAAAATATAAAGATTAAAAGATCTGAAGATATTGTAAACTTAAAAGAGGTTAGAGAAATTAGAAATGCTATTCGAGAACATATATTATTTATTGGATTAGATAATGCTAACAACATTAGAAATATTAGTTTATTAAGTATTGGATCTAGCAATGAAATAACAATAGATACAAAAGAAATCATAAGATTAGCACTTTATTCAGCCAGTAATAAAGTAATTTTAGTACATAATCATCCTTCAAATAGTCTAGAACCGAGTTTAAAAGATGTACGTTTAACAAATATAACAAATCAAATATTGAAGGTATTTAATCGAATACTTTTAGATCATATTATAGTTACTGAAAATGAATATATAAGTATGGAAAAAATTCAAAAGATAAATAGAACATATGAGAACCAAGATATTAGAAATATGTCAAAAGGATTATTAATTGAAGAAAATCAAAGATTAAAACAGCAAATTTACGAATTACAACAAAAAACTCAACATAGCGATAATGATATTAGTAAAAAAGAGAATTTTGAAGAAGTAGATTATGAATATTAATTGCTAAATAAAGATTAGTATAGTATAATCATGTAAAAGATAATTTATTTTTGAGAGCTAATTTAGGGGGAATGTAAGTTATGTCAAATGAAATGATATTGGTTCTATTGATAATAGTAATAATTCTAAATATTGCCTATTTACTTTATTATTATGGATTCAAAGTAAAAAAGGCAGAGGATATATCAAAAAAGCAAAAACAAGGGGCTATTTTAAATGGAGCCTTTGTAATAATTAGTTTCTTAATAATAGTACTATATGAATTGGTGGAATATAAATATGCAGTTTCTTTACATCCTTATTTTGGAAATATTCTCACAAGTATAAAATATATAGCGTGTTTTATACTTATAATTACAGTAACATTGGGCCAAATTTATTATAAGAGATATATGAAAGTATTACCAAACTATATAAATATCATTTATCAGATAGGTCTTATTCTTTTAATTATACTAGCATCATATATATACATAGAAATTAATATTGAAATTAGTAATGCAGTTTTAATGTAAATAAACTTCTCAAATTACAATAAGTAGGAAAAGTAATTAAATTGAAAATTGTTTGCAAATTATAATAAAATCAAAACTAATAATAAAGGATGAAGAGAAAATGAATAAAACTTTTAAAATAATTAAAATTATATTATTGATAGTATTAATAGCTTGGATAATATTGATAACAATAGACTATATTAGAATTACATATGATTTAGCATCACATACAACACCTTTAATAACGTTAGGTCAAATAGATTATGAAGATAATGGAAGAAGCGGAACTAGATATATAGGATTAGGATATTCAGTTAGCTATTATACGATAGGGAGTATAGACAATTTATGTGGGAAGGGAACCAATATTAAGTTATTCAATATAATACCGATATATGCAATAGAAGAACAGTAGAAATACAATCTATAAGGGAAAACGTTAAAGAAAATAAAAAATAGGTAATGATAATGGAGATATTAAGCAATTAGTATCTCTTTTTTTATACAAAAAATATATGCAGACCCTCCATGGAGATATACAGGTTGGAGGAATGGATCTGGAAGTGTTGAAAGACATTATTCAACAATGAGGACAGATGAAATAATAAATATGAAGGATACAATAAAATCTATTTCAGATGAAAATTGTATTCTTTTTTTGTGGGTAACTTTCCCATGTTTAATAGATGGATTAAAAGTAATGCAAGAATGGGGATTTAACTATAAAACATGTGGATTTACATGGGTAAAAAGAAATAAAATAGCTGATACATGGTTCTTTGGCTTAGATGCATGGACTAGAGCAAATGCTGAAATTTGCTTATTAGGAACAAAAGGAAGAATTACAAGAGTATCTAATAAAGTTTCACAAGTTGTGGATACACATATTGAAGAACATAGTAAAAAACCAGCAATAGTAAGAGATAGGATAGTGGAATTAGTAGGAGATTTACCTAGAATTGAATTATTTGCAAGACAGACAGTGAAAGGTTGGGATTGTTGGGGCAATGAAGTGTAAAAGGAGGAAAAAATGGCTAAAGTTTTTAGTATATTTGCACAAAATTTAAGTGCATATAGTAAAGGGAATATTATAGGGGATTGGATCGATTTACCACAAAAGAAAGAAGTAATAGATAGATTTTTAAAAGAAAAAGTTAAAATATATAATGATAACCAAGAATACGAAATAGCTGATACAGAGGATTTCCCATTTGAATATAAAATAATTCGATATGCAGATTTATATGAAATAAATAAACTAGCAGCAATATATAGTTTGTTAGATGAAGTACAAATTGAGGCAGCAAAAGGTTACTGCGAATATAAAGGAAAATTTGATATGGATATACAAGAGTTATTAAATATATGTATGCAGTCAAGTCTAATAAGTTATTATCAGTATAATTTTGAAGGTAGTGAATATTGCTCAATGTTTTCTAAAGAACAAAAATATGGATATACTCTAGCAGAAGGAAACGGAATACATAAGTTATTAGTAGATAATAATATTGAATATTGTTTTGACTTTGAAAAATATGGAGGAGATGCTTGTATAAATAATAATATAGCTTTATTAGAAAATGGTTATTTAGACTTAAATGATACATTAAATTTACAAGCTTTTTCTAAAGAAGAAATACAGGAAAAAGTTGATGAATATTTTATACAAGAAGAATGTGAAATTAAAGCAAAACTTGCATTAAACAAAATGGAAAAATTAAAGAATGAATTTAAAAAAATAACTACCAACGATAAGAAACTTGCAGAATATTTTAAAGAGGATAAAAGATACACAAACATTAGAAGTGCAGGAGTTATTTTAGCTAGTATGGAAATTAGAAATTTACAAAGAGAAAACGGAAATTTAGAAGGAGAAATAGAACATTCTCCTTTTTCTAAAGAGCAAGAAAAAATGATAGATGACTATACGAAATTAGAAAAAACGGTTGAATACATAGAACAAGAAGTTGAAAGTAAGTACGAAAAAGATATGTATAGTAATTTTTATGTTGGAAGTATAGAAAGTATAAAAAATAATTTAGAAAATGAGAACGATTTTGATTATGATTATGCTTAAAAATTTCAAAAGTGGAGCTGGAAAATGCCTCACTTTTTCTAAAAAATTGAACCATAAAATTTCTCCCAGCGGGCAAAATAGGTTTTAGGGCATTTTGCCATAAACAGCTCTAAAAGGTGTCAAGACACCAAGCTGGCGAATATTGGGCATTAAAAAATGCCATCACTATTCGAGGGCAAAATAAATTTGCCTAAAACTATTATACTTAGCTATGAGCTAGCGGTAATACTTTTATAAATAATTGTAAAGGAGTTAAAATAATTATAGATACACAACAAGAATTAGAAAAAATATTTTTATCTTATAATAGAATATTGGAAAAGCTACAGATACAAGGAATAAAAACAAAATCAGGAAAAACAATAACTCACAAAGATTTAAGATATGCAATATCTATAATGATAAAAA
>CAMSEM010000035.1 GCA_947057505.1 uncultured Clostridium sp.
AAACACAAAATATAGACTTAGGTGGCTGGGACAAACCACTTACAGGCTTTTGGTTCGCAAAATTTGAAATGAGCTATACAGAAGAAGAGGGCTTAAAAAGTATACCAGGAGTTTTTAGTCAAAGAAACCAAACTATAGGTGAATTTTATACTATTGCAAGAACAGCAAATTATGGACAAGTAGCAACAACTGATGCATTTGATAATAAAGCAAGCTTTATGAATAGTCATATGTGTAAAAATAGTGAATGGGGAGCAGTGGCGTATTTAACGCATAGCAAATATGGACGAAATGGGCATGAAATAGCAGCAGATAGGGATTTTAATTTTTACACTGGGGGAGGACGAGGAATTGCATACATAAATGTAAATAAACAATTACAAAGCACTACAGGAAATGTATATGGTGTATATGATTTAAGAAGAGGAGCTTGGGAAAGTACAGCCATATGGAATAAAAAAACAAGTTCTAATATGAGTTTTGAAAATTCGTTTGCAACAAGAGAAGGAACAAGTACGAAATATGCAACAGCTTATAATGGAACAAGTAATGATACTGGAATAGATATTTATATTGTATGTAAAACTGGAGATGCCACAAAAGAAATTTATACAAATAGGCTGGGATGGTTTGAAAATGATTTGTGGATTATTTATTTGAAAGGTCCTTTCTTAACACGTGGTGGTTATGCTAGTGGATCTGGAATATTTAGTTCTGGTAATGTTGTGGGAGGTGCTGATAGCTATATTAGCTTCCGTGTTGTTATCAATCCTTCAACGCTCTAACAGAAATATATGGAGTTAGGGAACTAGATGTGAGAGTTCAAAAATACAAATATTAAAAACAAAGCTTCATTTTATCAAAAAAAATGCAACATTTTTGTTGTATTTTTTTTATTTATTGATATAATAATAAACGATACAATAAAACAAGATTAAAATAGGAGGATATTATGATAAAAAGAGTAGCAATCTTAGCAAATGGTGGAGATGTTTCAGGATTTAATGCTGTAATTCGTGCTATCATTAAAACAGCAGAAAACAATAATATAGAATGTTATGGATTTATAGAAGGATATAGAGGGTTATTAGAAAATAATTACGTACAACTATGTACTAATGCTACAGGAAATGCTATAGGAATATTACCAAAAGGCGGTTCTATTATTGGTTCTTCTACGAACTCTAATGTATTTTGCTATCCAGTAGAAGAAAATGGAGAAATCGTATATAAAGACTTATCTGATAAATGTGTAGAAAATATTAAAGCAGATGGCATTGATTGCTTATTTACCTTAGGTGGAGATGGAACTCAAAAATCTGCGAGAGATTTATCTTTAAAAGGAATTAATGTTATTGGTGTGCCAAAAACAATTGATAATGATGTTGCGTGTACAGAAATTACCTTTGGATATAACACGGCGGTATCTGTTGCAGCAGATGCTTTAGATAGACTTCATACAACAGGTGCAACTCACCATAGAATTATGATATTAGAAGTAATGGGCAGATATGCAGGTTGGATTGCATTAGAGGCAGCTATTGCAGGTGGTGCAGATGTTGCTTTGATTCCAGAAATCCCATATGATATTAATAAAGCAGCACAAAAAATACTTAATCGTAAAAATCGTGGAAAAGAATTCAGTGTTGTAGTTGTTGCAGAAGGTGCAAAGCCACTTGGTGGAGATATTAGTGTGAAATCAGTTAGAAATAATGGAAAAGGTGTAGATAATAATAAATTAGGTGGAGCAGGAGAAAGAGTAGCAGAAGCTCTTCAAGAACTAACTGGTTTAGAGGCAAGATGTACAGTACTTGGTTATATGCAAAGAGGGGGAACACCAACAGCTTTTGATAGAGTGCTTTCTACCAAATATGGAGCTAAAGCTATGGAACTTGCATTAGAAGAAAAATTTAATGTATTAACAGTAATAAAAGATGGAAAACTAGACTCTGTTCCATTAGAATGTGTAGTAGGAAATAATAAAGAAGTAGGAGCTGTTTCAGGTAATACTCCAGAGAGTAACATTCGTAGAGTTACTATGGATCATGATTTAGTAAAAACAGCAAGAAATATTGGTATAAATTTAGGAGATTAGTTTATATATAACAAAGAATAAAAAGTAAACAAAAAGGGAGTAATATATGATAGACTTTAAACAAAAAATAGCAAATGAAATTAGCAAACAAACTAATTTACCAGAGCAAGATATTTATGAATATATAGAAATACCTTCAAATGAAAAAATGGGAGATTATTCATTTCCTTGTTTTAAGCTTGCAAAAGAGCTAAAAAAAGCTCCTCAAATGATAGCAGAAGACTTAAAACAAAACATACAATTTGAAAAAGAAATCATGCAAAAGGTAGAAGTTGTAAATGGATATTTAAACTTTTATATAGAACCTTTAGCCTATATTGCAAATGTTTTAATAGAGATTAGTGAAAAAAAAGAAGAATATGGAAAATCAAATATGGGAAATGGTAAAAACATTGTAATAGACTATTCGGCACCTAATATTGCAAAACCATTTCATATAGGGCATTTACGTTCAACTGTAATAGGAAGTAGTATTTACAAAACTTATCAATTTTTAGGTTATAATTGTACAAGTATCAATCATTTGGGTGATTATGGAACACAATTTGGAAAATTGATAGAAGGCTATAAAAGATGGGGAACAGAGTATAATTTAGAAGAAAATCCAATTGATGAGTTAACTAAAATTTATGTTAGAATAAACAATTTATGTAAAGAAGATGAAACAGTTTTAGAAGAATGTAGAAACAACTTTAAGAAATTGGAAGATAAAGATGAATATTGTACCCAAATATGGAAAAAATTTAGAGAATTAAGCTTAAAAGAGTTTCAAAAAATTTATGACTTATTACAAGTTCATTTTGATTCATGGAATGGAGAGGCCTTTTATTCAGATAAAATGACGGAAGTAGTAAAAATATTAGAACAAAAGAACCTACTAAAACCTTCAGAAGGAGCTATGATTGTAGACTTAGAAGAAAAAAATATGCCACCATGTATTATTGAAAAAACAAATGGCTCTACCACTTATGCTACACGCGATTTAGCCGCTATTTTATATCGTGCTAGAAACTATGATTTCGACAAAGCTTTATATGTTACTTCCTATGAGCAAATACTACATTTTAAGCAAATTTTTGAGGTTGCAAGACATTTGAATTTAGAAGAAAAGTATACAAACAATTTAGTACATGTTCCATTTGGAATGATTCAATTAAAAGATGGAAAAATGTCAACAAGAGAAGGAAATGTAGTAAAATTAGAAGACTTATTAAATGAGGCCATTCAAAGAGTAACAAACATTATGGAAGAAAAAAATCCAAATCTAGAGAATAAAGAAGAAATAGCTAGAAAGATAGGAATTGGAGCAGTTATTTTTAATGACCTATATAATAGTAGAATTAAAGATGAAATTTTTGACTGGGATACAATGTTAAACTTTAATGGAGAAACAGGACCATATATGCAATATATTTATGTTAGAACCAAGAGTTTATTAGAAAAAGCAGGATATATTCCAAATGTGCAAGAAATAGACTTTACAAAACTTATAGATGAAGCATCGCTAAGAGTTATTAAATTAATTTATTCTTTCCAAGAAATACTAGTACAATCTGCAGAAAAATATGAGCCATATATTATTGCAAGATACTTAATTCGTTTGGCTCAAAGTTTTAGTAGTTTTTATAACGAAAATAAAATTATTGGAGAAGATAAAAGTGTGCAAGATGCACGTTTATATTTAACTTACACTACAAGCATTGTACTAAAAGTAGGAGCGCAAATTTTAGGGATACAAATGCCAGACAGGATGTAATCTTTATGTGAAAAATTGCTATATTACAAGGCATATAAGTAACAATCATTGAATAATTGCAGAGCATTTAATTAAAAAATATAGAAAATGTATGCAAATTAAAAACAATATGATAGAATAAGATATATTATATAGTAAATATATCATTACTAGGAGGAAAGAAATGAGAAAATATTTTGGAACAGATGGAATTAGAAGAATTGCTAATACAGAGCTTTCACCAGAACTTGTGTATCGTGTAGCAAAAGCAGGAGCTTATGCTTTATCTAAACATACAGACCATGCACCTACAATTCTAATTGGAAGAGATACTAGAATTTCTGGAACTTTAATTGAAAGTGCTATGACAGCAGGATTTCTAAGTTATGGTGCTAATGTAAAAAGTCTAGGAGTTATTCCAACACCAGCAGTTGCTTATTTGACAAAAAAGTTAAAAGCAGATGCTAGTGTGGTTATTTCTGCTTCACACAATACATATGAATTTAATGGTGTAAAATATTTTAGTAACAAAGGAATGAAAATTCCAGATGAATTAGAAGAAGAAATTGAAGAAATGATGGACTCTGGAAAGCTAGATAATTTTACAGCTATTAATGATAAAATTGGTGTAGCAGAGGTGAGGCAAGATCTTTTAGATGAGTATGTTTATTTCTTTAGAAAAAACTTTGAAGAAGAATTTGAAAATTTTGATAGAAGTAATTTTGTTGTTGCCATTGACACAGCAAATGGAGCAACTTCTGTAGTTGCAGAAAAAGTATTTACAGCCTTAGGCATTAAACATTATATTATGAATAATACACCAAATGGAGTAAATATTAATGAAAATTGTGGTTCTACGCATTTAGATACATTAAAAAAATATGTAATAGAAAATAATTGCAATTTAGGTATAGCTTACGATGGAGATGGCGATAGATGTTTAGCTGTTGATGAAAATGGCAATGAATTAGATGGAGATAAATTATTAGCTATTATTTCAAATTATATGAAAGAAAAAGGTACATTAAAAAAAGATACAGTAGTAGCAACTGTTATGAGTAACTTAGGACTTAAAAAATATGCAGAAAATAATAACTTAAACATGGTGCAAACAAAAGTTGGAGATAGATATGTTTTAGAAGAAATGCTAAAACATGGCTATAACTTAGGTGGAGAACAATCAGGACACGTTATTTTCTTAGATTATAATCCTACAGGAGACGGAATTTTAACATCCTTAATGTTGATTAGAGTTATGCTTGAAAAACAAAAGTCTGCTTCTGAATTATGCAAAATTATAAAGGTGTATCCACAAACACTAGTAAATGCGAAAGTAAGTAGTGAGAAAAAAGAAGAATATAAAAACGATAAAGAAATTCAAGAAGAAATTGTAAAACTAGAAAAAGAATTTTTAGGAAATGGTAGAGTTTTAATTAGACCATCTGGAACAGAACCATTAGTGCGTGTTATGATTGAAGGAGAAAATCAAGATTATATTCAAGAAAAAGCTGAAAATTTAGCAAAGCTAATTGAAAAAAAGTTAAGCTAAAGAGAAATATAATATCATTTATATAAAATTTAGAATACTAAGGAGGAAAAATATGCCATTTATTAATTTTACCAATCCAATTGCAATTTTAATAGGTGTATTACTATTTTTATTAGTATTATACCTAGGAAGAGAAGTAAAAAAATCATGGATAATAGGTCTTATGCTATTTGCATTTATGGCACTATTGGTGGCACACACTATTGAATTTATATTAGTTGGCCAAGAAAGCAAAATAATATATAAAGCAATTACTACATCAGCCATGTTTGATTTAATATTTATTTTCTTATCTTTTATAACATATTTATGGATTGATGATATGGAAGCGAAAGCAGGAAAGAGAAAAAGTATTGATAATAGTTTAGATTGGTTTTGGAATAAAGTTTAAAATTATAGGCTAGGGTTATAATAAAGTATAACCCTAGCATAATAACAATTGTAAGAAAGAAAGGGAAGAAAACATGCAAAAATTTTATATAACTACTCCTATTTATTACCCAAGTGGAAAATTTCACATAGGAACAGCATATACTACTGCATTAGCAGACACTATAAAAAAATATAAACAAGCAAGAGGCTATGATGCTTACATGCTTACAGGAATGGATGAGCATGGTCAAAAAATTCAGCAAGTAGCTGAAAAAGAAAACAAAAGCCCATTAGAACATGTAGACCAAATGGCAGAAGCTGCTAAAAAGTTATGGACTCTAATGGAAATTGAATATGATGATTTTATTCGTACTACACAGCCAAGGCACGAAAAAGTAGTAGAAGAAATTTTTGATAAATTAATGGAACAAGGAGATATTTATTTATCAGAATATGAAGGTTTATATTGTATGCCTTGTGAAACTTATTTTACAGAAACACAGTTAGTAGATGGAAAATGTCCAGAATGTGGTAGAGAAGTTAAAAAAATGAAAGAAGAGGCATATTTCTTTAACATGAAAAAATATGCTGATAGACTAATACAATTTTATAATGACAATCCTAATTTTATTACACCAGAATCAAGAAAAAACGAACTATTTAACAACTTTTTAAAACCAGGGCTAGAAGACTTATGTGTAACTCGTACAAGCTTTGATTGGGGCGTAAAAGTAAAAAAAGACCCAAAACATGTAGTATATGTTTGGTTAGATGCTTTAACCAACTATATTACAGCACTTGGCTATTTATCAGAAGATGATAGTTTACTTAAAAAATATTGGCCAGCAGACTTGCAAATTGTTGGTAAAGATATTATTCGTTTTCATGGAATTTATTGGCCAATTTTCTTAATGGCATTAGATTTGCCACTTCCAAAACAAATTTATGCACATGGTTTTATTATGATGAAAGATGGAAAAATGTCAAAATCCAAAGGAAATGTTATTTATCCAGAACCAATTATAGAGCGTTATGGAATAGATGCTTTTAAATACTTTCTTTTAAGAGAAATGTCTTATGGACAAGATGGAACATTTTCACCAGAAGGATTTATAGAAAGATTTAATTTTGACCTTTGCAATGACTTAGGAAATCTTTTAAATAGAACAATAGGAATGTTAAATAAATATTTTGGCGGAAAAATAAAAGCATATCCTCAAACTGTTTCTAATTTAGATAAACAAGTAGAAGAATTTTCTAAAAATGTGATTGACAAAGTAGAAGAATGCTTTGATAGCTATCATATTAGCAATGCTATTGCAGAAACATGGAACTTAGTATCTAGAACCAATAAATATATAGACGAAACAGCACCATGGGTACTATATAAAGAAGAAAAAACACAAGAGCTAGAATCTGTTATGTACCATTTAGTAGAAAATTTAAGAAAAATTGCAATTTTAATAGCACCATATATGAAACACACCTCTAAAAAAATATTAGAACAACTTGCTATACCAGAAGAATTGCACACATGGGATAGCTTAGCAAATTATGATAAAATACAAAACATAACAGTAACACAAAAGCCAGAAGTATTATTTGCAAGATTAGATGTAGAAGAAGAATTAGAAGTAATAAAAAATATGATGAAATAGTATAATTGGAGGTAAATATGGGGAAAATATTTGTAATTGATGGAACAGATGCAAGTGGAAAACAAACACAATTTGAAAAACTAAAACAAAGATTAACACAAGATGGAATAGACTATAAAGTAGTTAGCTTTCCAAATTATGATAGTCCATCTTCTGGTTTAGTAAAAATGTATTTATCAGGCGAATTTGGAGAAAATGCAAAAAAAATTAGTCCATACATTGCTTCAACATTTTATGCAGCAGATAGATACGCAACTTATATAACCCAATACAAAGAATACTACGAAAATGGCGGAATTATATTAGCAGATAGATATACAACAGCCAATATGGTTCACCAAGCTGGAAAAATATCTAATCAAGAAGAAAGAGAAAAATTTTTAAATTGGTTATGGGATTTTGAATTTAATTTATATGGGCTACCTGTTCCAACAGAGGTATTTTTTCTAAAAATGCCTCCAGAAAATGCTTTAGCATTAATGAAAGACAGAGAAAATAAATTTACACACACTACTACGAAAGATATTCACGAAAGAGATGCAGGGCACATTACAGACAGTTTTCATGCTGCATGTGATGTAGCTTTAAAATACAATTGGAAAACAATAGAATGTGTAAAAGAAGGAAAATTAAGAACCATTGAAGATATACATTCAGAGATTTATGAAGAGTTAAAAAATTATATTTAAATAAAGGAGTTAGGCTAAATGGTAGAAAAAAGAAAAGTTGCCTTGGTAGGAACTGGGTTTGTTGGAATGAGCATGGCATATGCCCTATTAAATCAAGGAGGAATAAACGAACTAGTGCTAATTGATGTTGCAAAAGAAAAAGCAATAGGAGAGGCAATGGATTTATCTGATGGAGTTCCTTGTAGCCCAGCCAGAATGGTAATAAAAGCAGGAGATTATGCAGATTGCAAAGACGCAAACATTGTAGTAATTACTGCTGGAGTACCACAAAAACCAGGAGAAACTAGACTAGACTTATTACAAACAAACAGCAAAATTATCAAAGAAATAACACAAAATGTAGTAAACTCTGGATTTGATGGCATTTTTGTAATAGCTAGTAATCCAGTAGACATTTTATCTTATATTGTCCAAAAAACATCTGGTTTTCCAAGTAGTAGAGTAATAGGCTCTGGAACAGTATTAGATACAGCAAGACTAAGATTTTTACTAGGAGAACATTTGCAAGTATCTAGTAAAAATATCCATGCCTATATTATGGGAGAACATGGAGATTCTTCTTTTGTGCCATGGTCTAAAGCCTATGTTGGTTGTAAACCTATTGTAGATATTTTAAAACAACATGGAGAAGAAAGTGATGTGTTAGATAAATTTCACAAGCAAGTAAGAGATGAAGCCTATGAAATTATAGAACGAAAAAAATCCACCTATTATGGCATTGGAGTAGGTCTTACTAAAATTATAAAAGCAATATTAAATAATGAACATGAAATTTTAACAATTTCTACTTTATTAAATGGTGAATATGGTAAGCAAGATATTTACATGGGAGTACCTGCCATTATTACAAATGAAGGCGTTCAAGAAATATTACAATTAGATTTAAATAAAGAAGAACAAGAAAAATTTGATAAGAGCTATGAGATATTAAATGAGATGAAAAATGGGGTAATGTAAATATTTAGTTATGCTCACTTTTTACGAAGATGAAGCTGGGGCACACAGTGTTTTTGAACTTATGTTTGAAAATAACTTGGTCTCCAAAATTAGAACGGTTTCATAAAAGTATAAAGTAATTGAAATGCAAAATGCTTCAAATCTCGAACAAAAAAATACTTTCTTTCATAATATAAAGAAAGTATTTTTTTATGTAGAGGAAAGAAAGTTATGAATAAAATTAAAATAAATTATGTAGAAAAAGAATTATATTATAAAGGAGAGGTAATTGTTAAGTACAGTATTGAATACCCAGAAATTACAGAATCTCCATATATAGAAGGTATACGAAAATTTAATCATAAAAATAGAGAAGATGCATTAACCTTAAAAAAATTTGCAGAAGGAGAATTTTATAACCAAGCAAAAGAAACATATGAGTACAATAAACAAAATGGATATCCAATCATGGTGTATGAATTAATAAATGAATGTAGCATCACGTACAATTATAAAAAGTTAGTTAGCCTTTATCAAGATGAATACACATTTGCAGGTGGAGCACATGGTGCAACTGTTCGAAAAGCACAAACATGGGATTTAGAACTTGCAAGAGAAATTCCACTTAAAAGCTTCTTTAGTCAAAATGAATATTATCAAATTGATATTGTAAAGCAAATTAATGAGCAAATAGCAAAACAAATAGAAGAGGGGAATGATATATTTTTTCCAGACTATTGCAGCTTAGTTTTAGAAACATTTAGATTAGAAAATTATTATTTAACATCAAAAGGAATTATCATATTTTTTCAACAATATGATATTGCTCCATATTCTAGTGGGATACAAACATTTTTAATTACGGATAGAAAACAGTAAGGATTCAATTCTTTTAGAACAAAGCAGTAGCTTCTATTAGTTTTGAGAAAAACATTAAATAGTTATAAAAAACTTAACTAGAAGTGTTGACACAGCAATTATTTTATTATAGAATACAAACAAAAGTTTTAAGATGGTAAGAAAAAGAAATGTAATAAGAGTTAAATTTATAAAAAAAGAACTAAAAGATATTTTAATTGTTGCAAATTTTGTGACAGTTTAAAAAGAAGGAGTTAGCTTATGGCAAGATGCAAATGGTGTAATTTAAAAAATGAAAAATATATAGAATACCACGATAATGAGTGGTGTAAGCCTAACTTTGACGATGAATATTTATTTGAAATGTTAATATTAGAGTCCTTTCAAGCAGGGCTCTCTTGGGAATGTGTATTAAATAAAAGAGAAGATTTTAGAAAGGCATTTGACAATTTTAAGATAGACAAGATATGCAATTATAATGACAAAAAAGTACAAGAACTATTAAAAAATGAAAAGATTATAAGAAATAAATTAAAAATAAATGCTACTATAAATAATAGCAAAATATTTAAAAAAATACAAAGCGAAGATGGCACATTTCATAATTATTTAAAAACTTTTACAAATGATACCATTATTTATGAAATAGATAAAAGCACAAACGAGCTATCAGATAACTTGTCAAAAGACTTACAAAAAAGAGGAATGAAATTTGTAGGAAGTACCATTATATATTCTTATTTACAAGCAATAGGTGTAATATATTCACACGATAAAGAATGTTTTATGTATAAAAAATAATATTATTTGAATATACTCACACAAATAAAACTTCTTTCATACAATATATAAAATGAAAGGAGTTTTTTATGGATTATGAAATTATGATGAACGGAAACGTAAAAATAGGTACATATGCTCCAGATTTTGAAGCAAATACAACAATGGGTGAAATAGCACTTAACCAATATAAAGGAAAATGGGTAGTATTATTTTCGCACCAACGGAGACTTTACCCCCGTGTGTACAACAGAAATAATAGCATTTAGTAGAGCAAATACACTTTTTGAACAACGAAATGCTTGTTTACTTGGTTTGAGTGTAGATAGCAATGCATCTCACTTGGCATGGCTATATGATATTTATTGCAAAACAGGAATTAAGGTACCTTTTCCAATTATTGCAGATAGAAATGGCACAATTGCAAGAAAATATGGTATGATTTCAAATGACATTAGTAATACAGAAACCGTAAGAAATGTATTTATTATTGATGATAAAGGCATTGTAAGGTTAATATTAGTATATCCAATGAATGTAGGAAGATGCATACCAGAAATATTAAGAGCATTAACTGCACTTCAAGTAGCAGATAGAAATCAAGCTTCTATGCCAGCAAACTGGGTACCATGTGAGCCAGTAATTTTGCCGTCGCCAACTACATTTGCTCAAATGCTACAAAGAAATCAAGAAATAGAAAAAAATAGAAACGGAATGAATTGGTATTTATCTTTTAAAAATCCAAAAGATTGTCAAGTAATAGAACAAAAAAGAAAGTAAGAAAATAGCAGAAAAGAAAACAGACAGCTCAAAATAAGCTGTCTGTTTTAGAATACAAAAAGAACTTCTATTTTGATAGAGGTTCTTTTTGCTACTAAATGGCTATCCATGGATAATTTATAAAATAAAGAATAATTGAATATTAACTAATATTTTTCATACTATTAAATAGTAGGTGATTAAATGAAATTATTTATAGTTTCTAAGCAAAAATTATGGATTATTTTTGCTACTATATTCATAATTGTTATTGGATACATTGCGGTCAGTTCTTGCATCATTAGGAATTGTAAAGCGCGAAACT
>CAMSEM010000036.1 GCA_947057505.1 uncultured Clostridium sp.
GGTAGAAGAGATGACAAATAGCAAAAGTGAAGCGAAAGCACCTGCGAAACAGAAGTAGAAGTAAGATTGCTAGGAAGTGGATAAAAACTTTTTTCTTCATAATGGTAAGAAATGCTCAAATTTTGCATGAGTAATTGCAAAGTTTGGCTCATAACAAAAGTTTTTATCTGTTCTTCGGTGAGATGTCGTTCTAACAGTAATGAAGCAATAATCCGATACAATACTCCTATTTCTAAAATAGGAATATTATATTTTTGGGAGAGAATATTAGCTACAGTAGTTTTACCTGTTTTAAAATATCCCTCAATTCCTACAACAAACGGCATAATAATACCTCCTTTGTTATCAAATGAAAGAATACATAAAGTATTATAACATGAAAGTACAAAAAATACAAATTTTGTTACCAGAACAATATAAAAATTTTCATAAAAATATATAATTTTTTTTTTAGTTATAGTATAATACAGGAAAATACAAAGTAAAAAAAGAGCAAAAAAGTTGAGAGAGGAATGTGATTAAAAATGAATAAAAACTATGTAGTGATTATGTTATTTAATAAAGGGCAAGATAAAGTATTACTTGTAAAAAGAAATAAAAAACCATATAAAAATTGCTGGAATGGAATTGGAGGAAAAATAGAAGAAGGAGAAACACCACTAGAGGCAGCCAAAAGGGAATGTATGGAAGAAACCAACATTTTATTAACAAATCCTAAACTTTTAATGACATATGTATATCCAGAATCTAATATAATGAATAGTAATACAAGATTAAATGTAATATATGACTTTGTAGAAGAAGTAAATGTTCCAGATAATGAAGAAGGTCATTATGAGTGGAAAAATGTTGATTTTGTTATGGATCCATATGATAAAGAAATAGCAGGGTTATCTAACTTAAATCAATTTGTAAAAGAAATATTTGATTTAGAAAATATTCAAAAATTTTATGAGGAATGAGGAAATGAATAATCAAAATATTACAATCGTATTAGGTGGTCAAGCAGGTAGCTGTGGTAAAGGCAAAATTTGTGGCTATTTGGCTAAAAAAGATAACTTTTCTATGTCAACTAATAATTGGTCTAGTAATGCAGGACACACTTATGTAGATGATAACGGGAAAGAAGTAGTAGTTAGCCATTTGCCAATGGCAATGATAAATCCAAATTGTCAATTAGTTTTAAATGCTGGTTGCAACATTACTCCAAGAATATTAGAAAATGAAATAGAAAAGTATAATAATCTAATTGGCAATAGAAAAATATATATAAATCCAAGAGCGATGATTATTTTGGAAAAACACCGTGAAGAAGAAAGAAAAGTTATCAAAAGTGGTTCAACTTTTAAAGGGTGTGGAGCAGCACAAGTAGAAAAAATTATGAGAAAACAAGCTATTATTTTAGCAAAAGACTATTTTAAACAAAAAAAGTTTGAAAATGTAATTGAGATAGTAGATACAGCTAAAATAATAAATGAGTGCCAAAGTAATATCTTAATAGAAGGAGCCCAGGGGCAAGACTTAGATATTAACTATGGACTAAATTATCCCAATGTTACAAGTAGAATGTGTAGTGCCAGTCAATTAATTGCAGATGCGGGAATGAGCCCTTTTAAAGTAAAAGACATTTATATGATTATAAGACCATATCCAATAAGAATTAGTAATCAAACTAATATGGGCAAAGAATTTTATAGTGGAGATTATGATGGCAGTAATGAAATAACATGGGATGAAGTAGCAAAAAGGTGTGGTTGTCCTAACAAAATAGAAGAATATACAACAGTAACCAAAAAGCTTAGAAGAGTTTTTGAAATGAACTGGGATAGACTAAAATATAATGTAATGATTAATAAACCAACTCAAATAGTTTTAAATTTTGCACAATATATAGATTGGAAAGCATATAAATGTAAAAATTATGAGTTACTTCCTCAAAAAGTAATAGACTTTATACAAAAAATAGAAGAAGAAACACAAGTACCAGTTACACTAATTGGAACTGGAGAATGCGAAAGTGATATTATTGATTTGAGGCAATTAAAAATAAAATAAGAGAGAAAATGATGAACAAACAAGAAATTTATAATTATTTAAAACAAAAGAATATTTGGCATGAGATAACAGAGCATGAAGCTGTTTTTCATATGAGAGAATTACCTAAAATAGAACTTCTTTATCCAGAAGCAGAAGGAAAAAATTTATTTGTTTGTGATGATAAAAAAGTAAACTATTATTTAATAACTGTCAAAGGAAACAAAAGAGTAAACTTAAAAGAATTTAAAAAGCAAAATAATACTAGGTCTTTAAGTTTTGCAAAAGAAACTGAACTAATGGATATTATGCATTTAACACCAGGCTCTGTAACACCATTTGGCATATTAAATGACAAAGATTTAAAAGTACAAGTGTATATAGATAAAGATTTCATGAACGACCATCATATTATTGGAATACATCCAAATGATAATACTGCAACAGTGTGGCTAAAAATTGAAGATTTAATTGCAATAATAAAAGAACATGGAAATCAAGTGTGTATGATAGCAATATGAGGAATAATTACCACTTAATGAGGAAAATTAGAAAAAGCACTTGCAATCTAAAAAAAATCGTGCTAAAATACAAACATAATGAAAAACGAAGAAAAAGAGGAGTAAGTTCAAACGAGCTAGAAAGAGAAAAGAAGCAAATATGCTGTAAGCTTCTTATAGAAACGAGAACTGAAGGTAGCTTTGGAGTTAATACATTGAAATAATAGTAAATGTATTCGTGTGACTTGCGTTAAAAGTAAATGAAGATTAGCAAATATAAAATAATTTGTTAAAATTAAGGTGGTACCGTGAGAAATATAGCCTCGCCCTTATTTGGGGGTGAGGATTTTTGTTGCTTTAGAGACACACATTAAGTAAGTATGTCCTATTGTGACAAAAGTGTCACAAATAAGAATGTCTCCAAAGTTATAAGAATGAAAAGGAGGAAGAAAATATGTGTGAAAGGCATGAATTAGAAGGAAAATTTGAGCCACAAACTTTTGAAGATGAAATTTATAAAGAGTGGATGGAAAAAGGCTATTTTAAACCATCAGAAGATAAAACAAAAGAGCCATATTGTATTATGATGCCACCTCCAAATGTAACAGGTAAATTACATATGGGGCATGCATTAGATGATACCATACAAGATGTTTTAATTAGATATAAAAGAATGAGAGGTTATAGAACATTATGGCTTCCTGGCTCAGACCATGCATCAATTTCAACAGAAATGAAAGTTGTTCAAAAATTAAAAGCACAAGGAAAGTCAAAAATTGATTTAGGAAGAGAAAAATTTTTAGAAGAAGCATGGGCTTGGACAAAAGAATATGGTGGAATTATTCAAAAACAACAACGTAAATTAGGATGTTCTTGTGATTGGGATAGAGCTAGATTTACACTAGATGAAGGAATGTCAGATGCTGTATTAGAACAATTTGTAAAGCTTTATGAAAAAGGATTAATCTATAAAGGAAAAAGAATGGTTAATTGGTGTACAAGTTGTAATACATCAATTTCTGATGCAGAAGTTGAATATAAAGAAGAACCTTCTCATTTATGGCATATAAGATACAAAATTACAGGAACAGAAAATGACTATATTGAAGTTGCCACAACAAGACCAGAAACAATGCTTGGAGATACAGCCATTGCAGTTCATCCAAAAGATGAGCGCTATCAACATTTAGTTGGAAAAACATGTATCCTTCCTATTATGAATAAAGAAATTCCAATTATAGCAGATGAATTTGTTGAAATGGAATTTGGAACAGGCTGTGTTAAAATTACACCTGCTCATGATATGAATGACTACCAAGCTGGACTAAGACATAACCTAGAAATAATTGAAGTATTTGATGAAAACTTTAAAATGGGAAATTTAGTACCAGAGTATGCAGGAATGGATTTAATTGATGCAAGGAAAGAGATTGTTAAGAAATTAGAAGAAATTGGAGCATTAGTTAAAACAGAAGAATATACACACAATGTTGCAAAATGTGAAAGATGCAAAAATACAATAGAGCCAAAAATATCAGAGCAATGGTTTGTAAGTATGAAAGACTTAGCTAAACGTGCAGCTGATAGTGTAAGAAATGGAGAAACTAAATTTGTTCCTCAAAGATACGAAAAACAATATTTCCATTGGCTAGATAATATACAAGATTGGTGTATTTCTCGTCAGTTATGGTGGGGACATAGAATACCAGCGTATTATTGTGATGAATGTGGACATGTAAATGTTTCTAAAACAATGCCAGAAAAATGTAGCAAATGTGGAAGCGCAAAACTTAAACAAGATGAAGATACATTAGATACATGGTTTAGCTCTGCATTGTGGCCATTTTCAACATTAGGTTGGCCAAATAAAGAATCACAAGATTACAAAGATTTCTATCCAACACAAACCTTAGTAACTGGATTTGATATTATAACATTTTGGATTTCTAGAATGATGACACAAGGTCTAGAATTTACAGATGAAGTGCCATTTAAAGATGTTTTAGTTCATGGTATTGTTAGAGACAGTCAAGGTAGAAAAATGTCTAAAACACTTGGAAATGGAATTGACCCATTAGAAATTATTGAAAAGAAACGGAACAGATAGTTTAAGATTTTCATTACTTTCTGGAACAACAATGGGAAATGACATTAGATTTATGGAAGAAAAATTAGAGCAAGCATCAAACTTTGCAAATAAAATTTGGAATGCTGCAAAATTTATTACGATGAATTTAGCAGATGAAGATAAAGTTAGAAAATTTTGTTATGAAGTTTATGAAAAAGAACATAAATATAATCCATCATTATTAAAAATTGAAGATAAATGGATTCTGAATAAATTTGATAAATTGGTAGTGGAAGTAAGTAAAAATATTGACAACTATGATTTAGGAATAGCACTTGATAAAATATATAATTTTATTTGGAATGAATTCTGCGATTGGTATATAGAAATGGTAAAACCAAGAATATACAGTCAAGATGAAGAAACCAAAGTTGCAGTAAGTGATATTTTAAATCATGTATTTGCATCTTCTTTAAAATTACTACATCCATTTATGCCATTTGTTACATCAAAAATTTATTCAAAATTAATTTGCTTTGGAACACCAGATTTAATCGTAGCAAAATGGCCTAATATAAGGGGAGAATTTGTGTTTGAAAACGAAGAATTAATGGTAGAAAAACTAAAAAGATTAATTATTGAAATAAGAAATATTAGAACAAAAATGAATGTTCATCCATCTAAAAAATCAAAATTACTAATTATTTCAAGTGCGCTAGATAATGAAATAAAAGAAGCAGAAGAATTTTTAACTAAATTAGGATTTGCAAACGAAATTGTCATTGTAAAGGATGAAAAGCAAATTCCACAAAATGCAGTTTCAATAGTTATAGATGAATTAAAAGTTTATATTCCATTTGAGGAATTAGTAGATATTGAAGAAGAAAGAAAAAGACTACAAGGAGAAAAAGCAAAGCTTGAAGCAGAAGTTCTAAGAGGCGAAAAAATGCTTTCTAACCCAGGTTTTGTAAATAAAGCGCCAGAAGCAAAAATTAAGGAAGAAAAAGAAAAACTTGCCAAATACCAAGAAATGCTTAAAAATGTAGAAGAAAGACTAAATAATATTTAATTAAAAAAGAACTCACTAAATAAGTGAGTTCTTTTTTTGAGGCTAAACTTACCTTTGGGTAGAAAATGTAATAGAGTAAGGACGCTCTTGCTTAGCTTTAATATGCCAGCCGGCATTTTGCAAAGCTTCTTCAAGAAGGGGGCGCACGGGTTCGCTAAGAATAACAGTAATGTCAAGTTTCTTAGGGCGAACCGGATGAGTAATAGCATCTTCTACTTTAATTTGCAGTCTGTCAATGCACTTTTTAATTTGAGCGACTCCAGTAGAATCGTTCCATTTCATTTCTACCTTTTCCATAGGGAGAGCAAATTGATTGCCATCCCAAGCCTGCTGAACAGCAGAGAGAGTAGTAGAAGCATTGGGCAGAGTAGGGATTGTTGTTAACCGCTTGTTGTTGTTCTTCATTAGAAAAACCTCCTCATATTATATCATACCGAATTGGGTAGCCTAATTAAAATTTATTAGGACTTTATAACACTAGTATAACACATAATAAATCAAAAATCAAACCATGAGGATTTTGTCGAAATTTGACATACAAAAGTATTTGAAAATTTAGTAAACATATGATATAAGATAGATGGTACATAGTTACTAGATATTTCTTTTTTTAATATTTAATTTCTATTAAGTTTTTTCAAAATTAATTAACTTCAAAAGTTTTTTATCGAAAAAATAAGCAAAAACTAAAAAAATAACAAAGGAGGTGTTTTTTTACTAAAAAAATGATATAATAAGAAAGGAGTAAAATAATGCCAACAATCAGTATGTTTTATGGCATATTAATTAAAATGTATTATGCAGAACATCAGCCACCACATTTTCATGCATATTATAATGAAAATAAAGCAATATTTGATTTAAATGGAAATGCATTAGAAGGTACAATGCCACCAAAACAGACCAAATTAATACAAGCATGGGCAATTCTCCATGAGGAAGAATTAAAGGCTAATTGGTGTCTATCAAGGACAAATGAAATGCTATTTCATATAAAGCCTTTAGAATAGGAGGAAAAATGAGAGAAGTAATTGATGTAAAACCAATGGAAAATTATCAATTATTATTAACATTTGATAACCAAATAAAAAAAATAAAGGATATGAAACCCTATTTGAATAAAGGTATTTTTAAAAAATTAAAGGACAAACAATATTTTAATAAGGTAACAATTTCTTATGGCACAATATGTTGGGAAGATATTGATATGTGTCCTGATACTTTATATGAAACAAGTGTAGAACTATAAGAAGCAAAATCTAATTATTCCATCAAATATTATTAGCATTATTATATATTGAAAGTACAAGATAATTATAGTAAATTATTTGATGATAATGAAATAAACACTATTAGTAAAGTGAGTTTATGATATTCACTAGGCTAGTAGTGTTTATTTTGTATGAAAAGTAATCAAAATTTTCACAATGGTATTTAGAATTTTGTCGAAAACTTCCTAAAATTCGACAAAACTTCTAAAGTTTTGCTCTAGCCACAAACTGGAAAAAAATGTATAATAGGACAAGCAAACACAAAGGAGGAAGTAAGCATGGAAAGTAAATTTGAAGAAGAGGATAATGTACTATACATTTCTATTACAGAAGAAATTGATCATCACACTACAGAAAAAATAAGGAGGAAAATGGATTATGAAATTACAAGATTTATGCCTAGAAAAGTTATATTTGATTTTAGTAAGGTTTCTTTCATGGACAGTGCAGGAATAGGGCTATTAATAGGAAGATATAAACTAGCAAAATTACTAGGAGGAAGTGCTGAAATAGTAAATAGTAATAGAAGCATTGAAAAAGTATTAGAAATGAGTGGAGTGTTAAGAATAATACCAATTAATAAAACAGCAGTATAAATAAAAATTCCTATACAATAAAAAGGATAGGTAAGCAACACGCTATCTAAATTACTATAAGTATATAAAATTAGTAATAGGTTTATAGGTAAATCCTAATTTAAAAACCTAAATATATGATACAAGGAGATGTGTTAGCTAAAACTAGATAGCTAACATGTAATTAAAATATGAAAAGTAGATATGACAATGAAATGGAATTAGAGTTTTTGAGTAAGTCCAATAATGAGGCATTTGCTCGTATTACAGTAGCGGCATTTGCAGCCCAATTAGACCCAACGGTAGAAGAATTAGCAGACATTAAAACAGCCGTATCAGAAGCAGTTACAAACTGTATTATTCATGGTTATGAAGATAGGCAAGGAAAGGTAAAGGTAAAAGCCATTTTATTAGATAACAATATACAAATTGTAATATCTGATAATGGAAAAGGAATTGAAGATGTAGAACTTGCAAGAAAACCACTTTATACAACAAAAGGAAACTTAGAAAGATCTGGAATGGGATTTACCATTATGGAGAGTTTTATGGATGAGGTTGAAATTCAATCAGTTGTGGGTATTGGAACAAAAATAATCATGAAAAAGAAAATAAAGAAAGAAGAAGAAATAGAAGAAATAGAAGAAATAGAAGAATTAGAAAAAATACAAAAATTTGAACAAGACAACATACTAGAAAACGAAGAAGAAAATGCTCTAACAAATTAATAAATTTGCAAAAAAATAGGAGGCATTTTGATGCAGGAGGAATTTGAAAATCAAACAAAAGACATTATAAATGCACAACAAGGTGATGAGCAAGCAATGAGCAATTTGCTTGAAAAAAATAAAGGGCTTATTTGGAGCATTGTAAAGCGTTTTCAGGATAGAGGTTATGAAATAGAAGATTTGTATCAAGTAGGAGCTATGGGATTTGTAAAATGCATTAAACGATTTGATAGTAGTTTTGATGTACGTCTTTCTACCTATGCAGTGCCATATATTTTAGGAGAAATTAAAAGGTATATTCGAGATAATGGACCTATAAAAATAAGTAGAAGTTTAAAAGAAATGGCAATTAAAGCAGTAGAGGTAAAAAACGACTACTATCGAAAAAATGGGCAAGAAATTAAAATAGAAGAGCTTGCAAAACTTTTAAACACCACAAAAGAAGAACTAGCCCTAGCCTTAGAATCATTTAGACCAATTAATTCCATTGATGAACAGCTATATGAAGAAAACGATGATGGTATGACATTGTTAGATAAAATGGCAGGAACTGTAGATGAAGCCACTGTTATAACCAATAAACTATGTCTAGAACAAATCATTCAAAACTTAAAACAGCAAGAAAAACAAGTTATTTTATTAAGGTATTATAAAGGAAAAACACAACTAGAAACAGCGAAAATACTTGGCATTACACAAGTGCAAGTATCAAGAATTGAAAGAAAAACCTTAGAAGTAATGAGAGGAAAACTAGCAGTATAAGAATAAAAATTGTACCATATTTTACGTCCTAAGTGGCTGAAAAAGGAGAAGGAAAAACATGAAAAAATATATCGCATATCTTTTGATTTTTTTATTTATCTGCTTTGCTATACCTATTTTTTTTACATCTCCGTTTCATTTAAAAGAGACCAATGGAACTCAAATAGCAAATGGAATAACGGTAGAAGCTACCTATGATTATAAAAATTACAAAACAGTAAAACTATTTCATAAAGATAGTAAAAAGGTAGAAGAATTTCCGTTTGAAGAGTATTTATATGGCGTAGTTAGTAGCGAAATGCCTGCTGATTTTGAAAAAGAGGCGCTAAAAGCTCAGGCAGTAGTTGCAAGAACGTATACTTTATACAAAATAGTGCACAATAGTAAAAAACATGAAAATGCTGATATTTGTGATGATTCTACCTGTTGTCAAGCTTGGATTTCTAAAGAGGATAGATTAAAAAAATGGAAAGAGGAAGTAAGAGAAGAATATTGGAATAAAATAGTGAGTTGTGTAAATGAAACACAGGGAAAAATGATTACTTATGACGGAAAGCCAATTAATGCTTTTTTTCATTCTAATAGTGGAGGAACAACAGAAGCTCCCATTAATGTGTGGGGAGGAAGCGGTTACCCATATTTGCAAGCAGTAGAAACAGCAGGAGAAGATGCTTATTCACAGTATGCTTCAAAGGTTACGGTAACGAAAAAAGAGTTTGAAGAAAAAATAAAAAAATTACATAGTAATTTTAAAATTGACTTTACTAAAAAAGATTGCATACAAATAAAGGAAAATACACAAGGTAATAGGGTTAAAACAATTGCAATAGGCAATTTAGAGTTATCGGGAGTAGAAGTAAGAACCCTATTTAATCTTAAGTCTGCTAATTTTAAAGTTACTATAGAAAAAGATAACATTATTTTTGAAGTAACAGGTTATGGTCATGGAGTTGGAATGAGCCAAACAGGAGCTGATAGTTTGGCAAAACAAGGTAAAAATTATGAAGAAATTATTCATCATTTTTATACAGGAGTAGAAATAAAAGATATTTAACATTTTCTGTATAATTTTCTCAAATTTGTCAATAATGATACTAAAGAAAAAATTAAGGAGGAATTATTTTTATGAGACGAGAAAATAGAAGAAAACAGCCAGAAGATGGGCTAGATACTAAGAAAATGTTATATGTTACAGGAAGTGTGTTAGCACTTGCCGTTATTATTTTTGTGATTACTTTTTTAATTTATGGCAATAAATTAAAAAGTACAACACAATTTAGTAAATTAAATACCAATACGATTACCAATAGTGCATCTGAAGAAACTAGTAAATCATATGGAAAAACAGTTAATGAAATGCAAAATGAAACAAGCAAATCCATAGAAAATACAGTTCAAAATACTACAACTAAAACTAATAGTGCTACGAGTAAAGAAAATACTAGTTCAAAAGTGGCAGTCAATACAAGCACAGTAACTACGAAAGACAATAAAGAAAATGCAGATAAGAAAGATAGCAAGAATGTAGAAAATAAAACAACAGTTAACGAACCAAAACAAGAAAAAGTAAAAGATCCAGAATTTAAAATGCCAGTAAAAGGCGACATTATGAAAGAATTTGCAGACAATAAATTAGTATATTCTAGTACTTTAGATGTTTGGGCAACTCATAATGGAATTGACATAGGAGCAGAAAAAACAACAGTAGTAAAGGCTTCAGCAGATGGAAAAATTAGCTCTATAAAAAATGACCCTCGTTATGGTTTAACTGTTATCATAGAACATGTAAATGGTTATAAAACAGTATATTCTAACCTTTTATCAACAGAATTTGTTGTAGAAGGAGAAAACGTAAAACAAGGGCAAAGCATAGGAACAATAGGAAATACTGCATCTTTTGAAATTTCAGATGAACCACATCTTCATTTTGAATTATTAAAAGATAATGAACAACAAGACCCTGAATTATATTTGAAATCATAAATGAAAATAATAGCCACATATTGATAAAATGTGGTTATTATTTTCATTAAAAAGATTACGATTTTGTTTCATATAAGTGCAACCCCCAGAAATTTTTTCTGGGGGTTGTAAATAGTTTAAGTTATAAAAAAGTGTACTTTAATTCTTAGGCTAAACGAATGTGAACATCTTTTAATTGTTCTTTAGTTACAGTTCCAGGTGCACCCATAAGTAAATCTTCAGCCTTACTATTCATAGGGAATGCAATTACCTCTCTAACTGTTTCTGCATTGGTTAGTAACATTAACATTCTATCAACACCAGGAGCAATACCTGCATGAGGTGGAGCACCATATTGGAATGCATTAAATAATGCAGAAAATTTTTCTTCAATATCTTTAACAGGACATTTCCCTGATACCAGCATACGCAGAAAACAAATAAAG
>CAMSEM010000037.1 GCA_947057505.1 uncultured Clostridium sp.
CTTTTCTTTCTATGCACCACTCTCCCCACCACTGTCAAGATGCCTAAGCTACCATTCTAGTTAATGCTATTAATAGCAAAGCAAATACTAAACAAATTAATCCTATTTGCCAGTTTGTCATTAAAAGTACACCTAATGCAGTAGCAATACCTTTTCCGCCTTTAAATTTAAAGAAAACTGGAAAAGCATGACCTACTATAACAAATATACCTGCTAATTGAACTAAAAGTGCGTTATCTAAATCTTTTACAATATTTCCTGCAATTAGTGCTATACCAATTGCTACAACACCTTTTAAAATATCACAAATCAAGGTAATTAGTGCTGCTTTTTTACCTACAGTCCTCAACATATTGGTAGTTCCTGCATTTCCACTACCTTTTTCTCTTACATCAAATCCAGCCATTTTTTTACTAAGAATAACTGAAAAATTAACACTACCTATTAAATAGGCAATTATTGCAACTATGATATATGTTGCCATATTCAATCAACTCCTTTTTACTTTTGTTTCAAATATGCTCTAATAGTAAAATAAGTATTTTCCTACTTAAAGATCTTCTTAGTAACATATTATTCTTTTTCTTTTTTTTCTCTTATTATCATTCTAATTGGTGTTCCTGTTAGTCCAAATTCTTTTCTTATTTGGTTCATTAAGTACCTTTCATACGAAAAGTGGAACAATTCTTTATCATTTACAAATACTACAAATGTTGGTGGTTTTGTAGTTGCTTGTGTCATATAAAATATTTTTAAGCGTTTTCCTTTGTCTGTTGGTGGTTGTACAATTGTTACTGCCTCGCTTAGTACATCATTTAGTACAGAGGTAGAAACCCTTAGTGCATTTTGGCTTGCTACCATATTAATCATTTCATATAGCTTGTTAACTCTTTGACCTGTTTTTGCTGATATAAATATAATTGGTGCATAAGATAAATAAGATAGTTTGTTATATACATCTTTTTTGTAGTTTTCCATAGTTTGATTATCTTTTTCTATTTCATCCCATTTATTTACTGCTATAATAACACCTTTTCCAGCTTCATGCGCTTCTCCTGCAATTTTAGCATCTTGGGCAGTTACCCCTTCATTTGCGTCTAACATTAAAATACATACATCTGCTCTTTCTACTGCAAGCAAACTTCTTATTACACTATATTTTTCTAGGTTATCATTTACTTTGCTTTTTCTACGAATTCCTGCTGTATCTATAAATACATATTTTCCAAACTCGTTTTCAAATTCAGAGTCAATGGCATCTCTGGTAGTACCTGCTATGCTACTTACAATTACTCTATTTTCTCCTAAAATTTTATTAATTAATGAAGATTTGCCTACATTTGGCTTTCCTATCATTGCTACTTTAATTACTTCTTCCTCTTGTGTTTCTTCTTGTTGTGGTGGTAGCTCATTAAATATAGCATCTAATACATCACCAATACCTTTAGCATTTACTGCTGATACTGCATATGGTTCACCAACACCTAAGTTATAAAACTCGTATAGTTCATCTGGTGTTTTTCCAAATGTATCTGATTTATTACATACTAATATAATTGGCTTTTTAGATTTTTTTAGCATTAATGCAATTTCTTTATCTGCTGCAGTTATGCCTTGTTTAATATCTGTTAAAAATACAATAACATCTGCAAGTTCTATTGCCATATTTGCTTGTTCATGCATTTGAGATGTAATAATATCTTCATGTTCTGGCTCAATACCACCTGTATCTATTAAAGTAAAATCTCTACCACGCCAATTGGTGTCTGCATATACTCTATCTCTTGTAACACCTGGTGTATCTTCTACAATAGATATTCTTTTTCCTACAATATAATTGAAAAATGTAGATTTTCCTACATTTGGTCTTCCTATAATTGCTACTGTTGCTTTTGACATTTTTCTTTTATGTTAGATATTTTTCTAACATTGCCTCCCTTCTTAATAAGTTATTTTTCCTTCTAATAAATCATCATGTTCTATCCACTCTTGTACACCGAATTTCTTGATATTCTTTGTCATTTATTCTAACAATAACTTTTTGTATTCCACTATTGATAATCATTTTTCTGCACATTTGGCAGCAACCTGAATCTTTTTCATATTCTCCTGTTTGCATACGATATTGTACTAGGTATAAAGTTGCTCCTAGCATATCTTTTCTTGCTCCACTAATTAAAGCATTTTGCTCAGCATGCACACTTCTGCAAGCATCATACCCTGCATGCCTTACATCTGGAAAATGTTTTTTCTTACAGCAATATCCTAAATCACTACAGTTTTCTCTTCCTCGCGGAGCTCCACTATAGCCTGTTGAAATAATTTCATCATTATTTACAATAACTGCACCCGACTTTTTTCTTAGGCATGTACTTCTATCTGCAACTGATTTTGCTATATTTAGATAATAATTTGTTTTGTCAATTCTTGTTTCCATATGTATATTCCTCCACGCAAAAAGATTATTTAAAATATTACATACATTTTAATTTTACATGTTTTAGTTACTTCTTCTATATTCTACTATAACCATAAAAAAATAGCAAGATAGAACTTGCTATTTCATATTTTTAATTTTCAGCTTTTTGAGCTACTACTTCTTTTCCATCATAGTATCCACAATTTGGGCATACTCTATGTTGCATTACTTTTTCATGACAATGTGAACAATCTACTAAATTTTGATTTTCTAGTTTCCATGTTGATCTTTTTAAGTGTGTTCTTGCTTTTGACCATCTTCTTTTTGGTTGTGCCATTTGTAATTCCCTCCCCTTGACTGTCTTTATCTTTAATTTATCTATATTTTTTGTTAACTAAAATTGATACTATAAAATTATACTAGTTTTCATTTGCTTTGTCAACACTTTTGCAAAAAAATGTGTTTCTACCTCAGGTAATTATTTAGTAGTTTTATCAAAATCTATAGTTTCTATTAGTTTTTAAGCGAATTGAGGTGGGAACCAGCGAGTTAGAAACCGTTAGCAAAATGCTGAGATACAATTTGCGTTACGGTTTCTTGCGTAGCTGGGGTGAGCGAAAAACTAATAGAAACTACAAGATTTGTCTTAAAAAGACTGAATAATTACTTCTATCTAGGATTTTTAATAGCCGCTTGTGCCGCTGCTAAACGTGCAATTGGAACTCTAAATGGTGAACAAGATACATAGGTTAAGCCAATGTTATGGCAGAATTCTACTGTTGGTGGGTTTCCACCATGTTCTCCACAAATTCCTAATTGAATATTTGGTCTTGTTTGTTTTCCTAAATCTACTGCAATTTTTACTAATTTTCCTACACCCGTTTGGTCTAGCTTAGCAAATGGGTCTGATTCATAAATTTTCTTATCATAATAGGCACCTAAAAATTTACCTGCATCATCACGGCTAAATCCAAATGTTAATTGTGTTAAGTCATTGGTACCAAATGAGAAAAATTCGGCTTCTTTTGCAATTTCATCTGCAGTTAGTGCAGCTCTTGGTATTTCAATCATGGTTCCCACTTCATATTTTAAAGTAACTCCTGCTTTTTGTATTTCTTCTTCAGCTGCTTTTACAATAATATCTTTTACATATTTTAGTTCTTTAATTTCTCCAACTAATGGAATCATAATTTCTGGAACTACATTCATTCCTTCTTTGTTTACATTAATAGCAGCTTGAATAATTGCTCTTGTTTGCATAGCACCTATTTCTGGATAAGTAACATCTAGTCTACAACCTCTATGTCCCATCATTGGGTTAAATTCATGTAAGCTTTCTACTACATTTTTAAGTTCTTCATAATTCATACCCATTTCTTGCGCTAAATTTTGTATTTCTTCGTCTGTATGTGGTAAAAATTCATGTAGTGGTGGGTCTAGTAAACGAATTGTTACTGGGTAGCCTTTCATTGCTCTAAATAGTCCTTCAAAGTCTCCTCTTTGCATTGGAAGAATTTTTTCTAATGCTTTTTCTCTTTGCTCTACTGTGTTAGATACTATCATTTCGCGAATAGCAGCAATTCTTTCTGGTGCAAAAAACATATGCTCTGTACGACATAATCCAATACCTTGTGCGCCAAAGTTGTAGGCTGTTTGAGCATCTTTGGGTGTATCTGCATTTGTTCGTACTTCCATTTGTCTACGTGCATCTGCCCATCCCATTAATTTTGCAAAATCTCCTGATACAGTTGCATCAACAGTATCTATTCTTTCTCCGTAAACATTTCCTGTAGAGCCATCTAAGGAAATATAATCTCCTTCGTGATAAGTGTTACCAATAGAATCGGTAAATGTTTTTTCTTCTTCATTTACTGTAATTTCTCCACAACCTGCAACACAACATGTTCCCATTCCTCTTGCTACTACTGCAGCATGTGATGTCATTCCACCTCTTACGGTTAAAACACCATGGCATACATTCATACCATCTATATCTTCTGGAGATGTTTCAAGTCTTACTAAAATTAAGTCTTTTTCTCCTTGTTCATGCATTTGTACTGCTCTTTCTGCGGTAAATACTACTTTACCTGTTGCAGCTCCTGGAGATGCTGCTAAACCTTTTGCAACTAGCTTTGCTTCTTTTAACTTTTCTTGGTCAAAATTTGGATGTAATAATTGGTCTAATTGGTTTGGTTCTACTCTTAAAATAGCCTCTTCTTGTGTAATCATGCCTTCTTCTACTAAGTCAACTGCAATTTTAAGTGCTGCTGTTGCTGTTCTTTTACCATTTCTTGTTTGTAAGAAAAATAGTTTTCCTTTTTCAATGGTAAATTCCATATCTTGCATATCTTTGTAATGCTTTTCTAGTTCATCTGCATATTTTACAAAATCATCATATGCTTTTTTATTAGTTTGTTCCAAAGTTGCAATTGGTTGTGGAGTTCTAATACCTGCAACAACGTCTTCTCCTTGTGCATTCATTAAATATTCACCAAATAGTTTGTTTTCACCAGTAGCTGGGTTACGTGTAAATGCAACACCTGTACCACAGTCTTCTCCCATGTTTCCAAAAACCATTTCTTGCACATTAACTGCTGTTCCCCAACTTCCTGGAATATCGTTTAATCTTCTATAAGTAATAGCTCTTGGGTTATTCCATGAACGAAATACTGCTTTAACAGCTTCTTTTAATTGTTCTGTTGGATTAGATGGGAAGTCGCTTCCTTTTTCATTTTTGTAAATTGCTTTAAAAGTTGTAACTAACTCTTTTAAATCTTCTGCTGTTAATTCTGTATCTAATTTTACACCTTTTTTTGCTTTCATTTCATCAATTGCTTTTTCAAATAGTGGTTTTGGTATTTCCATTACCACATCACTAAACATTTGAATAAACCTTCTGTAACTATCATAAGCAAATCTTTCATTTTTAGTAGCTAAGCTTTCTACTACTTCTTCTGTTAAACCTAAGTTAAGTATAGTATCCATCATTCCTGGCATAGATGCTCTTGCACCTGAACGTACAGATACTAATAATGGATTTTCTTTATCTCCAAATTTTTTACCAGAAATTTCTTCTAATTTAGATAATGCTTCAAAAATTTGATCTTCTATTTCTTTTGAAATTGTTTCTCCATCTTCATAATATTTTATGCAAGCTTGTGTTGTTACTGTAAAACCTTGTGGAATTGGTAATCCTAGGTTTGTCATTTCTGCTAAATTTGCTCCCTTTCCACCTAGTAATTCTCTCATACTAGCATTTCCTTCTTTAAATAAGTAAACATATTTTTCACTCATAAAAAGTCCTCCTTCATTATTGTTATATTTTCGTTTGTATTAACTACATTTTTCTTTTATAGCTTTTCCTATTATATATATAATATACAGAAAAGTAAAGTTAAATGTTTTTATTTTTCTACTTCATATGTTTTGGCTTATGATGTTTTGTATTGGCATGTTTCGGTGTGTCTTCTATTCTTACCTCTACTTGCTCTGCTGGTTCTTTATATATTCCTAATTTTAATAAAATAGCATATATTTTAGTTCCAAATGGAATCATTAAAATATCTTCTTTGGTTAAAATTTTTAATACAAAAATAGTAATTACATAAATGATTGCACCTAATATAATGGATATCATCGTGCTAATAGCAGGTGAAATTATCATATTTAGCCCGTGGTTAATAAAGTACGTACATACTCCCATAATGGCTGCTGCAATTACTGGTGCTAATACCATTCTTCCTATTCTAAGTTTTAGTTTGATATGCCTTGTTAAAGTAATAAAAGTAATGAAAAAAGCAATAATTTGGCATACTGTTGAGCTAATAGCTGCCCCCATAATTTCAATATTAGGGTTACTAATTAAAATAATGTTTAATACAAATTTAACAACTGCTCCAATGGCTAACGCAATTGCTGGCACATAAGTTTTGTTTAGTCCATATAATCCACCATTAATAGTTTGATTTAATGCAATAAATATCATTGGAATAGAAAACATTGCTAGTAACTCTGCTCCGTCATTTGCAGATGGATAAATTAAGTTTAATATTGGTTGAGAAAGTGCCATAAATCCTGCTGCACATGGCAAAACAATTAAAAGTGATGCAAATATAGAAAATGTCATTCTTTTAGATACTGTTTGATAATCTTTTTTTGCAAGTGCTCCTGAAACAGCAGGTACTAATGCTGTTGAAAATGCTACATTAATTGCAATTGGTAAATTTACTAATGTATCTATTTTAGATAAAATTCCTGTTTTGCTCATTGCAAAAGCTTCTAACTGTTCTTTTATTGGATATAGCCCTGCAAATGCTGTTTGAATACATCTACTTACTGTAGCACTATCAATTAATGGGTTAATTACTGAAATGATAGAGCTAATTGTAACTGGAACAAATATAATTAGTATCTTTTTTAATAATGTTCTTGAGCTTAAATTATCTTCTGGAGATTTTTGTTTTCTATCTACTTTTAAACGTTTCTTCTTATAATAAGCAATTAAATAAATAAAAGTTAGTACAATAGCAAGTGTGGTAGATAGGTTACCTCCTGCTGCCATAATATATGGTTCTTTTCCGATTAAAGCATATACAAATGTAATAGATAATACACAGTTTAAAAATTGTTCAATAATTTGAGAATAGCTTCCTGGCTTCATATCATTGCAACCTGCAAAATACCCTCTAAATGTGGCAGATGCTGCTACAAATACAATTGCTGGTGCTAATACCTGCATAACATATTTTGTGTCTGGCACATTAAATATAACTGTTGCAATATATTCTGCGCCAAAGAATAGTCCAAATGATAATATGGTTCCTACTCCTACAAAAAACGTCATACAAACTTTGAAAATTCTTTGTGCTCCTTTATCATCTCCAATTGCTACTCTTTCTGATACTAATTTTGAAATAACACTTGGTATTCCAATAGAAGATAATGCCAGTAGTATTGCATAAATTTGATAACCTGCTGAATAGTAGCCTAAACCTGTATCTCCAAATCCATCAAAATTAGTAATAACAAATTTATATATTAAGCCTAATACTTTTACCATAATTTGAGCAAACATCACAATTAAAACATTTTTCATAAATGATGGTGCTTTTGATTGTTTGCTTGTTTTTTCTTCTTGTTCCAAGGTTTTCTCCTTTCACTTTTTACTTGTTTTGATATGATTATATACTAATTTTTAATTTGAATGCAAGTTTTTTTGAAAAAAGTATTGACATTTACATAACAACATGCTATAATTAAAAATGTACTGAGCAAAGACTCATCAAATAAAAACTTTAAAAGGAGGTCGTAACAAATGACACGGCCAAGCAATCGGCTTTTAAGCCTAAGCCGTTATCGGTACTTTGCTGGATTTACCTAGTTACTGACTTTTTAAAACCAAATAATTTAGAATATTTAGAAATCGCTGCGGCCTGCATTTTTACATGCAATTTAAGCACGCGGCAGAACTCGAAATGGAGGTATAACCCCATGAAATATTTTGAAGTATTGACGTGTTTTACGTCTGGTTTTACTTAGTCATAAGGTTCTTCTAACAAAAAATAGCTGCGTATTGACCCCACTGGGGGTCCCCTATAAGGAGGGAAACATCATGCAAAATCGAATCCGGGAATATTGTTCTGGTTTTACCTAGTTATAAGTTTTTCTAACAAAAATTTATAATCGGCATCGCTCTAAAAGGGCTGGAGGGAAAAAACATGAAAAATAAAATCTCAAGGCATTCTGGTTTTACCTAGTTATAATTTTTCAACAAAATTATAACTGGCATCGTTTCAAATTGAAGCACTATCAAAACTATCCTTGTTTCAATTTGAAGCGACCATTATAAGGAGGGAAACAGCATGAAGAAGAAGTTGTAAGCTATAGGCTCCTAAGCCACCGATAAAATCAAATGATTAATAGGCGCTTTTTACTTCTAACTTACAAGAAAAAGCTCACGCATTGTGGCACATTGTAAGATTGGAAGTAGCAGATACGGAGGAGTTAGTCCTCCGTTTTTTGCTGCTCTTTTTTAGTTTTAAATTATGAATTTATCTATTAATAAATAGAAAAAACTTCATTTTTTGCTTGATATGACAAAACAAGAGTATAATATTCTTCCCTGCATTTTTGAATAGTATACTCTTATTATATATATATCGTAGTCCTAATACTATTGTTTACGCAATTTTCAAAATTCCTGAGTTGTTTTGCCTCTTTGTACTTTCTACCGCCTCAGCATTTTGAAAATTGCGTAAACAATAGTATTAGGACAATTTAACTAAATGATAACTAACTATTACTACTAGAATTCCATTTTTTCTTGTAAGTAATTTTCTAGTTCATCAATTTTGATTCTTATTTGTTCCATAGTATCTCTATCTCTTATGGTTACACTATCATCTTCTAAAGTATCAAAGTCAATCGTTACACAATATGGTGTTCCTATTTCATCTTCTCTTCTATATCTTTTTCCAATGCTGCCAGCTTCATCATAATCACACATGAATTTTTTAGAAAGTTTTTCATAAACTTCTTCTGCTTTTTGGCTTAGTTTTTTAGATAATGGAAGTACTGCTACTTTATATGGTGCTAAAGCTGGATGCAAATGTAATACTACTCTAGTATCTCCTTCTGCTATTTCTTGTTCTTCATAAGCGTTACACAAAAATGCAAGAGTTACTCTATCGCAACCAACTGATGGCTCAATACAATATGGTACATATCTTTCATTTGTTTCTGGATCTAAATAGTTCATATCTTCTTTTGAAAATTCCATATGCTTACTTAAATCATAATCTGTTCTATCAGCAATTCCCCAAAGTTCTCCCCAACCAAAAGGAAAGGCAAATTCAATGTCTGTTGTTGCTTTACTATAAAATACAAGCTCATCTTTGCTGTGGTCTCTTAAACGAATATTTTCTTCTTTCATTCCTAAATTTAATAAAAAGTTTTTACAATATTCTTTCCAGTATGCCCACCATTCTAAATCTGTTCCTGGTTTGCAGAAAAATTCTAATTCCATTTGTTCAAATTCACGTGTTCTAAAAGTAAAGTTTCCTGGTGTAATTTCATTTCTAAATGCTTTCCCTATTTGTGCAATTCCCATTGGTAGTTTTCTTCTTGTTGTTCTTAATACATTTTTAAAGTTAACAAAAATTCCTTGTGCAGTTTCTGGTCTTAGGTATACTGTTGAAGTATTATCTTCTGTTACTCCTTGGAATGTTTTAAACATTAAATTGAATTTGCGAATTTCTGTAAAATTTTCTTTTCCACAGTTAGGGCATACAATATGGTTATCAGCCATATAAGAAAGCATTTTTTCGTCGGCCCATCCATCTACTATTTCTTCACAATCATGCTCATGCATCCATTCTTCTATTAGTTTATCTGCTCTATGCCTTGTTTTACATTCTTTACAATCAATTAATGGGTCACTAAATCCTGATAAATGCCCTGAAGCTTCCCATGTTTTTGGATTCATTAAGATAGCACAATCTAATCCTACATTGTGTTTTTCTTCTTGCACAAACTTTTTCATCCATGCTTTTTTTACATTGTTTTTTAGTTCTACCCCTAAAGGACCATAATCCCATGTGTTTGCTAATCCTCCATAAATCTCTGAACCTGGATATACATATCCTCTGTTTTTGCATAATGCTACCATTTTTTCCATTGTTACTTTTTCCATAATTTTTTACCCTCCTATTTTTTATTTTGCTAAGAAAATTTCGAATTTTTCATAATTGATTTTGTAATGTATACTTACCTGTATTTTACTACACTTAAATAGATAAAAATTCTATGTAAATTTCACTATTTTCGATACACTTTACTAAAAATAAAAAAACTTTCATTCTCCTAGCATTTACTTTGCTAGGGACGAAAGTTTTTTCCGCGGTTCCACCCTATTTGGCTAGCTTTTTTAATCTAAACCCACTTTATTTTTTATGCTCCAAAGCTCCCCATATAGTTCTTAAAATTGGCTTTCACCATTTCCAACTCGCTTTTATTTAAGAATACTATATTTTTTCTTTTTCATCGCATTTATTTATTATTTCAACAGTATTATTTTACGCTTACTAGTTGGGTTTGTCAATAGGTTTTGTTGTTTTATTTTACTCTACAAATATATCGAGTAGAATTAGGTATCTTCCCTTCCTCTAATATTCCACTTTTTAATATTCTCTTTATGTATCTTATATATACCTTATCATTTATCCTATATTCTAGAAATTTTACTAGCCACTCTTGTTCTCTGTTTTCAAAGAACCCTTTTATGTCTAAATCTACTATGTAATTGGTCTTTTGTCTATGTAACATCATATCTAGATATGCTATCGCATCATGGCAGCTTCTTTTTGGTCTAAATCCAAAGGAAAATTTCTTAAACATTGGCTCATATATTGCATTAAGTACTTGTGCCATTACATCTTGTACCATTTTATCTTCATATTCTTTTACTCCTTTAGAAGTTATCTATGTTTCTCTTATTAGAGCATAATATACATTAGCCACTTCCCTCCATTTACTTTCATAAACTTCTATGGTACTATTAGCTAATCCGACTCCCTAATTAACTTTTGTAGTTGTTGATTTTATACTCCTTCTACATACTTGCTTATACAAGATTAATTAGGGTCTCTCTAGTTCCAATATCATATCATTACTAAACTCGCCATACCCTAAGATTCCGGAAAAGTTTGCACTTTCTCACCCTATCGATTTGTACAAATGTTGTTTACTATCTGCATTATGATATCAACCTCTTCAATTTTATTTGGCATTTTGGAACTCAACAGTTTCACGCTTTCGCATTACGGCTCGAATGTTCTCTTGTCTACACTTACTCCTAACATTACTGTTTTGGAGCCAAGACTAGATACTAGCTACTGGTTAGGTATTACTAGATGGGAGTTTCACCCACTATATGATATTGACTTAAATCTGCTAAGAAACGATAAAAGACTCATTGTGCTTG
>CAMSEM010000038.1 GCA_947057505.1 uncultured Clostridium sp.
ACTGGAATTGTTGTTGGAATTGAAGGTGATCGCAGATGTGGGGCTTGTTGGCTTTTCCTGCCACAATAGAATTTGGCGCCTTTGTAGCTGCTATTTCTGGAATAATGGCTGCATCTAACTGTAGTTCTCCATCACAAATTAAGTGTGGAACTTTTTGTTTTACCAAATTGGTTGCTTCTAGCACTTTGGTAGTTAAACTTGAATTTGCACTGCCATGTGTAGAATAAGAAAGCATTGCTACTTTTGCTTCTTTTTGTGTTAATTGTTCAAAACTTTTACTAGAAGATATTGCAATTTCAGCTAATTGTTCTGCATTAGGATTTTCTACTAATCCACAGTCACTAAAAATGAAAACGCCATTTTCGCCATATTCACAATTTGGAACTACCATAACAAAAAATGCTGAAACTAATTTAGTATTAGGTTTTGTTTTTAAAATTTGGAGTGCTGGTCTTAAAGTATTTGCAGTTGAATGACATGCACCAGATACTAAGCCATCTGCTTTTCCTTTTTTTAACATCATCATACCAAAATAAATTGGCTCTAATAGCATTTTTTTTGCTTTCTCAAGTGTCACTCCTTTTTCTTTTCTTAATTCATACAAACAATTGGCATATTCTTCAAATTGACTAGAAGTTTTTGGATTAATAATTTGAGCTTTTGTAATATCAATATTATTTTGTATAGCTAATGATTGAACTTTGTTTTCATCTCCAATTAAAATAATGCTGGCAAACTCCTCTTTTAAAACCTTAGATGCACTTTCTAGTACTCTAATATCTTCACTTTCTGGAAGAATAATAGTTTTAATATTTTTTTTTGCTTTTTCTTTCATACTCTCTATAAAGGTCATATACTACCTCCCTTTATTTTACACTACTATATTATATAGGTAAATGTTAAAAAGTACAAGAGGTTCGAAAAAAAAAGTGCAACTGCTTTTTTGCAGTTACACTTTTTAATCTTATTTTGCATAATCGATTACTCTAGTTTCTCTAACAACATTAACTTTGATTTGTCCTGGATATTCCATTTCGTCTTCTACTTTTTTAGCAATATCTCTAGCCATTAAAGTCATTTGAGCATCATTAATTTTTTCTGGTTTAACAATAATTCTAATTTCTCTACCTGCTTGAATAGCAAATGATTTATCTACACCTTCAAAGGAATCTGCTATATTTTCTAGTTGTTCTAGTCTTTTGATATAAGCATCTAATGTTTCTCTTCTAGCACCTGGTCTAGAAGCAGATATTGCATCAGCTGCTTGTACAAGTACAGCTTCTGGTGATAGTGGTTCTACATCTCCATGATGGGCTTGTACAGCATTGATAACTTTTTCATTTTCTTTATATTTCTTTAGAATATCAACACCAATTTCAACATGAGTTCCTTCCATATCATGGTCTAGTGCCTTACCAATATCATGTAGTAACCCAGCACGCCTTGCAAGTTTAACATCTAGCCCTAACTCTTCTGCCATAATTCTTGCTAAGTTAGATACTTCAATAGAATGGTTTAATACATTTTGCCCATAGCTTGTCCTATATTTTAATCTACCAATTAATTTTACTAAATCTGGATGTAAACCTATAACTCCTGTTTCTAATACTGCCCTTTCTCCCTCTTCTTTAATGGTATTTTGTACTTCTTCTTTTGCTTTTTCTACCATTTCTTCAATTTTTGCTGGGTGGATTCTTCCATCATCAATTAGTTTTTCAAGAGCAATTCTAGCAACTTCTCTTCTTAATGGATCAAAACCTGAAATAACAACAGCCTCTGGTGTATCATCAATAATTAAGTCGATACCTGTTAAAGTTTCTAATGTTTTAATATTTCTACCTTCTCTACCAATAATTCTTCCTTTCATATCATCATTTGGAAGAGCTACAATTGATACAGTTGTTTCCGAAGTATGGTCTGCTGCACATTTTTGTATAGCATAACTAATTACTTCTTGGGCATTTTTTACGGATTGTTCTTTTACCTTTGTTTCCATCTCTTTAATTAAGGTAGCTCTTTCTAATGTTAATTGTTTTTCCATTTCAGAAAGTAAAAGCTTTTTAGCATCATCTTTAGATAGTCCAGAGATTCTTTGTAGTTCTTCTAATTGTTTTTCTAAAACATTTTCAATTTCTAGTTTTTTAGCATCTAGCTGCTTATCTTTATTTTCTAAGTCTTTTTCTTTTTTTTCCATGATGTTTTGCTTTTTCTCTAAGTTTTCTTCTTTTTGAATTAATCTTCTTTCTTGACTTTGTACTTCGCCTCTTCTTTCTCTAACTTCTTGATCTAAATCTTTTCTGGCATTCATAATTTCTTCTTTTGCTTTAAAAATTTCTTCTTTTTTCCTATTTTCTGCTTCTATGTTTGCCATTTCAAGTATCTTCTTTGCTTCATTTTCTGCACTTTCCATTTTAGATTCAGCAATTTTCTTTCTTATAGCTACACCTACAAAAGTAAAAATTACTGCTGAAATTAGAAAAACGGCGATATTGATTATGATATCCATAATTTGATAACACCTCTTTCTTATTTAATTTTCAATGTACTAAATATATATCACTAATTTTTATCATTTAAGTTTTATTAGAATATATTTTTATCTACTTTATTATTTTATCTTGATTACTGTAAACTGTCAAGGGTTTTTGATGTATTTGAAAAAAATAAAGTATAACTTTAGAATTATTTTTAAAGTTATACTTTTTTATTCTATATTTTTTAATATTGTAATGAAATATTGTTATTATGGACAAAGCACTGTGCGGATTGCCTGATAGCCACCTGGCCACCCGCTCCTTGCTTCTGAAGCAAAAATCCCGATTGATGCTTTCTGGAGCAGCATAGTTATATCCACGAGCTATAAAAGCTTTACCTCTTTCAAATCCCAAACTCAAATCTTCAAACCATCTTTTACCATAATAATTTACATCAATGTTAATTTGAAAGGATACTTCTTTTGTAGCATCACCAGTTTTTCCACATAGAGATAAAGGACTGTTAGCATCTTTTCTTCCCACATAAGCTGTTGCATATTTACTGCTGCTTCCTCCAGTAGAAGCAAATGGGGTTCCATTGTGCACATCAGATGTTTCTACCGAATTGAAAATTGCCATAAGTTCACTTGTTCCCCCTGACATATCATATATCCCATATACATTTCCTGTAGTACTTTGCTTTTGGCTCTTTTCAGTGATATATGAGCTAGTATTTATCCCTCCTCCTGTATAACTATCATGTTTATTAGCTGATATTTCGTGCCCATTTCTTCCATATTTGCTGTGTGCTAAGTATGCTACTGCTCCCCATTCACTATTTTTACACATATGACTATACATAAAACTTTCATTTTTATCACTTTCATCAATTTTTCCAGTTTGACCATAACATGCAGTTCTCGAAAAAGTATAATAATTTCCTATTGTTTTTATTTTTTGACTTTGTGTACTAGGTGTACTTTTTAGGCTTGCACCATCTTCTCCACTCATTTCAAATTTTGCAAACCAAAATCCTTTTAGTGGTTTATCCCATCCACCTAACTCTATATTTTGTGTTTTAGAAGCTTCATCTGTTTTAGTTGTTCCAAAAGCTGGATGTACAATATATTTATTTCCTTCGCTATCTTCTACTATTTCTATTCCTTCTTCTAAATCATATCTTTTTTGACCATTTTCTGCACTCCACATACCATTTCCATCATAATAGCCAGTTGGCTTTGTACTTGTTTCATCTGCGTAATAAGTTATTCTATAGGCGTATCTTGGTATCCATACAAAAAAGCTTCCATTTTCTGTTTTTGCATTTGCCCAATGACTTGAGTTATTATCTGCAAAATCACTTCCTTCAACATCTTTTTCTTTGTAATGGTACCAGTCATTGTTTAAGTTTGCTTCATCTGCTGGACTTTCTGCTAGTTTTCCATCTTTTTCTATCCATTTAATTGCTCTCATTTTAGTCTTTGCTTCTATTGTACCATTTTCTTCACTTTTTAATATTGGTTTGTTTGGATTTTGTATGATAGTATTATGCTCGTCTAACCATAGAATATCTATTCTTCCATAAGTAGTAGTAATGTCATTTTCTATGTTAGTGCTACCTTCTATTGGTTGTACTCCAACTGTTACGTTACATGTTTTAGGAGCTAGTTTTCCATAGGTTACAGTTATTTGAGACTTTCCTACACTTTCTCCTGCTTTAATCTCTATGGTATCTTCTGTTTTGCCTAGTATTTCAATTATGTTATTATCAACTGATACTTCTATTTTATCAGGCGAATCATCTTTTTCTAATTCTTCTTGTGTTTTTCCATTTACTTTATCTACTACTATATGATTATTTTTAATGTTGATTTGATAAAATTTTCCTTCTATTTCTACATAATATTCTAAAGTTTCTCCACTGCTTTTTAAGTTTACATGTAATGTTGCTGTTTTTCCTATATTCATCTTTATATTTTCTGGTTCCAATTCTATTTCTGTTATACTGTTTTCATCTAACATTACTTGTTTTATGATATATCTTTGATTTTCTAGTTCTTTTTTTATATGTTCCATCGTAATAACTTTACTTGGATTTCCTTCTGCATATTTTTTAGTATTAAAATCTGCATATGCTATATTTGCTTTTTCTTCTAATTCTGCAAGTTTTGTTTGAAGACTACTGTTTTGTGCGGTTTTTAACATACCATTTTCTCCAAATAGCACTGTTATAGTTACTCCTGCCAAAATTAAAAGTACCACAATGGTAACTACTAACGCAATTAATGTAATTCCTTGTTTGGATTTTGTTTTTTGTTTCATTTGTTTTTTTCCTCTTTTCCTATGTTCATTATGTTGTTTTTAGTAAATTTTATACATTTTCTTCTTATTACATTATATATTTTATTCACTTTCTTTCAATATAAATCAAAATGTTAGATAGTATTTTATCTACATAATGTATGTGTTTTATTTAATGTATAAAAACAATTATATATGCCTACTACGTTAATATATATTAGTCTTTTTTGTTTGTCAATACTTCTAAATAATCTTTTATATGCTTATAGCTAGTATGTATATTCCTAATTGTTTTGTAAATGTTTAAAATGATAATATTGGCATGAGAGGTGAAGTAAAAATGGATGACTGGGGAGAAGTAAATTTAAAATTAGATGAGTTTCTAAAAGAACACAAAATTAGTCGTTCTAGTTTATCAAGAAATGCGCAAATTCATTATAAACAGTTATTAAAATATTGTAACAATGATATGCAAAAAGTAGATTTAAATTTATTGGCTAGAATATGCAGAATAATTCATTGTGAAATTGGCGATATTATAGAATATATGCCACCAAAAGAACTATAAAAGTATGAAAGGCTTCTAACAACTTTTTGTTGTAAAAAGTAACCGCTCTCATTTATAAATTAAATGAAAGCGGTTTACTTTTATGCTCTTGGGTGAGCTTTTTGATAAATATCTTTTAAGCCTGTATCTTGAAATTGCATATATACTTGTGTAGATGAAATGTCTGAATGACCAAGCATTGTCTGAATTGCTTTTAAGTCTGCACCATTTTGTAATAAATGGGTTGCAAAAGAATGTCTTAACACATGTGGTGTAATATCTTTTGTAATGTGTGCTTGTTCTTTGTAATATTTTACAATTTTCCAGAAACCTTGTCTAGTTAATCTTTTGCCATTTACATTTACAAATAATGCTTGTTCTTTCTCATCTTTAATTAATACTGGTCTTGCCTCTTCTATGTATTCTTTAACTGCTTTTAAAGATAAAGAACCTAGAGGAATATTCCTTTGTTTAGAAGCTTGTTTGCAAATAACAAATCCTTCTTCTACATTAACGTCTTCTATGTTTAATGAGATAATTTCAGTTACTCTCATACCAGTAGCATAAGCAAATTCTAACATTGCTTTATCTCTAGTTCCTTTTAAGTCAACATCTTTTGGTTGTTCTAATAATAGTTCAACTTCTTGTGATGTTAAAACACTTGGAACTCTTTTTTCTACTTTTGGTGATTGAATATCTTCTGTTGGATCATGTTTTACTTTTTTTACTCTAATCAAAAATTGATAAAAAGATCTTAATGATGCTAAGTTTCTTGAAATTGTTGACGACTTTTTACCTTCATCTTGCAAATGATCTAGATAGGCTTTTACATTTTCTTGATTCATTTTTGCATAATTAATTTTGTTTTTTTCTACATATTCTTCAAATTGCATAATATCTCTTTGATATGATTGCAAAGTGTTGTTTGATAATTTTTTTTCATTTTGTAGAAATTCTAAAAAAGATTTGATTTGTTTTTCCATTTTAAGTTCCCCTACCCCTTTAATATTTTCTATATGTAACTAAGACATATTTACCAATTTACATAAACTACATATGTTATATCAAATTAATTTAAAATTGTAAATAGGTTTTATTAAAAAACTTTAAATATTTTTGTAATTGTTTTATATTTTTAAGACTATAATAAGTTTTACAATAAAACACATTATTTTTTCTTCTTTAGAAGAATCTATTTATGAAACACTAGATACAGTTTGTAATATATATAACTGCGAGATTAGTAGATATATATGTTTCTATAACAGAAGATATCATTAGAAGAATTAAAATCATAAAAGAAAACATTGTATGTCTAAATATTTCAAATTTTATATTTTCTTTACGTTTATCCTTCATAATAGATTTATATAATTTTATTCCACTTACAGCTAATGCTAACATACATGGAATGAATATTAAGTTTTGTAATAGCATTGTGGTAATAAAAAATAGTATTCCTTTTCCCATTCCCCAAACAGCAATGCTTGAAGATATGGTATAGCCTAGGCAAAATCCTCGAAAAACTATTATTCCAAATACAATTGGAATCCCAATAACAGTCGAGCCAACAAACCACATTAAAATTGTAAAAGCTAAATTATTTCCTATTGATTTTTGGAGCAGTTGTCCATTATGAATACTAGCACCTTCTTTTATTGAATTAGTAAAACTGGTTAAATATTCTTGTACTTCTTGCTTACTTTCTTCCCCTAAATTATTTACAAAAAATACACCTAAAACAATGCCAATCAACAAAACCATCGATACAATAATATATGGCTTTAAATTGTCTTTTATATGATTTATGATTAAATTCTTAATTTTAGAAGTTTTCTTAGGTGTTAATCTCATTTTATTCCTCCTACTGTATCTTATATAGAAAAGATTCTTTATTTGTCTAAAAGTATTTTACTATTTTTATAAAAATACCTTATAAGATACAATATGCAATAAAATAAGATTTAGAACTTATCCTACTGTTAATTTTCCGTAAACACCACCGCCACCAGATTGTATAGAAACCTCTCCGCTTCTTGCTGACACAATAGTTCTGGCTACTTTTTCTCCTACTACAGCTTCTATATCATCTTTTGATAACTTATGTAAAATATTCATTTCTGTTTCAAAATTATTTAGTAACTTATCAATTGTTTTTGCCCCTAGCCCTGGAACAAAAGTAAGTGGCACTTGGTATACATATGGTGGCCTATTTTTTGGGCTTTTTGTTTCTTTCTTGTCGCGGATTGTAACAATTCTATCAAATACTCCCATAGTAATATTGGTACCACCACATATTGGGCACTTAGTTATAGGAGGTTCTCCCTCGATTGCTCTATCACATTGTTCACAATAAGTTCTATGGTATTTTCCAAGCTTTGGGTCTAATCCATAGTTTGTTATAACTTTTCTTCCTTCTTCATTTTTAAGTGCTTTTACTAATTCTTTAAAGGAAATATCTTCTACTAATATTTTATTATACTCTCTTGCAATTTTAGGAAGAGAATGTGCATCTGAATTAGTTACAAAAGTTCTTGTTTCTAGTTCGAATATTTGATCTGCTAAATAGGTATCAGAGCTTAGTCCAAGTTCTACCGCAAATATTTTGCTGAATTTTTCTTTGAAGATTCGTTCTAGTCTACTAGTGCAATTTCCATAAAAGCTTTTATGAGGTGTAAATATGTGAGCTGGAATTAAAATTCCATGAAATTTTTCTACAATATCTACTAATTCATAAGCAGAAATACAAGCTCTTTGTGAGCTTAATGTTATGTTATGAATATATTTACTCATTTCTTTTGAAAAAGCTTTTATATCTGCTAAAGTTGGAAAATAACATAAGTTATGAGCACTGCCAGTTTTACCTTCATCATTAATTTCTGAAGTTTCAATTTCACTTCCTAATATAATGCATACTTTATCTTTATAGACAATGCCTCCATCTTTAATTTCGTATGCTTCTCCAGTTTTTAAAAAGTTTTCTATATCTTCAATAACATATGGTGATGCACAGTCAATAATACCAACAATTTGAATTCCCTTTCTATCACTACATTCTTTTGCAATATTAGCAAAATTCAAACTCCTTGCTGCTGTTATTTTAATTGGTTTTCCATTTTCACTTCTACCTATATGTACATGCAAATCTGCAAACATTTCTTTCATTTTTAATTCCTCCTTTAATTATGCTCTAAAAAAAGACTGGAATATGAGCCAATCTTTTTATTTTCTTCTTTTGTATTTTTTTATTTTATTAACTCTTCACTATCTTCTATTGTTGGTCTTTTATCTTCTTGCATTGCTTTTCTTATCTCATCTGCTGTAGGAATTGCTTCTTTTACATTCTTAACAGATTTTTTCTGTTTTTCCTCATGTGCAAGTATGGCAGTTTTAATTTCTCTTTCAGCATTTACAATAGTTATAATAACTGCTTTATCATCTTTTTCATTTAAATATGGAGAATTTACCTTATCTGTTACATATTGCAAAACATTTTTATTCATACTAATACCTCCTGCATTTTACTTGCAAATTCTTTAAACTCTTCTATATAAAGATTTGGTTTATCTTTTAAATTCCTATATTCCAATAATACTAGTGCCTCATCTACTTTAAATCCAATTCTTTCTGGTCTGTCTAATAACATTCCTCCAAACTGATCTACTAGTTCTAAAATGTCACTTTCTTTTTCTCTTGGAGTACTCCCACTATATCTATTTACTTCTTCACATATTTTGCAGAATCTATTAGAAAAGCCAAGTGCTTTTAAATATTCTGCCCCTTCTTTTGCATAAGATTTTACTTTGCTTAAATCTTGTGGGTTACTATTTTTTTTGCAATTGCATAATAGGCATGCTGTTAAAACCATATTTTCATCTAAATCTAATTTGCTATTTTCTAAAAATAATTTAGCTAAAAATGTTTTAAAAATAACAGACTTGTCAAAGAATACACCTGTTTTTTTCTTTAAATAATGCATAATTTCCATTTTCTTTACCCATTCTTTTTCAGCTAAGATATAATCTGCAAAAGTTTCCATGTATTTAACTCCCCTTTACATAGATTTTTTGTTATCTTTACAGTCGCTATTGCTCCTTACAGCTGTTTTAAATGTATACAACTTTCACTTTGTTCAAGTTGCATAAGTTATCTGTACAGTCGCTATTTCTCCTTACAGCTAACTTAATTATATGTCAAAGAAATGCATAATTCAATATTGTTACATAAATGTTATATAAATGTAATATTTTTGTAATAAATGTTGTTCTATCTTTACTATACAAAAGGTAATTCAACCTTGTTGTACATAAGAAAAAAACGCTTTAGAAAGTTTATCTAAAACGCTTTTTATATTAGTCTATATTGGTACAATATTATTATTTGCTTTTAATAACATTTAAAATTTCTTCAATTTGCTTTTCTATATCTGCAATTTCGTTATCATTTGTTATTACAAATTCACATCTACTTGTATAAAATTCATTTGGATGTTGTGCGTTAAGCCTTGCTTGGGCATGAATTTTATCAATATTATCTCTCTCCATAATTCTAGCTATTTGAGCCTCTTTGTTTTTAGCAATAACAGCTATTGTTGTATTACATATATTTTGCAAATTTGCTTCAAATAATAGAGGAACATCAATTGCTATTAATTCTTCTTTATGTTCTTGTATTTGTGTTTCAATTTCTTTACGAATATATTTAAAAGTACATTCGTTTAATTGATTTCTTTTTTCTTCATTATGATAAATAATATTAGCTAGTTTTTTTCTATTTAGTTCTTCATTTTCTAATAGAATTTCTTCTCCAAATTTTTCTACTATTTCTAATAAGTACAACGTTCCTTTTTTTGATAGCTCTTTTGCAATTTTATCAGCATTTATCACTTTAACATGATACTCATTTTTTAAAATTTCGCATACTGTACTTTTTCCAGCGCCAGAACTTCCTGTAATTCCTATAATCATTTGATTACTCCTTTATATCCTGAATGCTTACAATTTTGTTTGTATAATCTAAATTGGCCCATGAGTCTTTTTCATAACCTAGGGTATATATATTAGTAGCATAAATATCTAATTGCAACATTTCTTTTAAATTTTTGTTCTTAGAAGTTTCTAAGAATTTTTTTACTGAGGTAACTAAATTTGTCTTTGGGTTTTTCTTCATAATTTCAGATAATAGTCTTTGTCCTTTTTCGCTATATCCTAATACACGCACATATGGTTCTATTCTTTTTGAAGTTTCCATTGCTTTTTTATCAATTCCAAGTAAAGCATATACTAATATTCTTTGTATTCTAGTTTGGGTATATCTTTTAGATTTAATCATATTTACTAAATCTATTATGTTATTACATGAATCTGCTGCATTTTTGATAGTATTTTCCAAACCTTCTGTTACATCTGGTAAATTACGAATTTCTTCTACAGTCATTTTACGCAATATGTATAAAATTTCTTTTTGAAACTTAGATAAATCTAATACATAATGACCTTTTCTTAGTTCTTGTGCAAGCAGAATGTAGGAAGAACGTGGAATGACTTTCATAATATCATTGAATTGATTGTTTACTATCATTTTTCTAATAGCGGTTGCACTTGCAAAGTCATCTACAATCATTTCATCCTGATATAATACTTTTTCTCGTTTAATTGCAATTGGTTTTAAGGGGCTTTTTAATTTTTTTAATGCTTTTAAGTATTCAATCCCTAAAATATTGTTAGAACCAGATAAAACATTTGCATATCTTTTAATATCATTTAAATAGACCATTAAAGCATTTTCTCTTGCTTTTGGAAAAGATAACCCTTTACTTAACTCGTGGTTTAACATTGTTACATATTCTTTTGGCTCTTGATAAAGTACATTGGCAATATTATTTAGAGTTGCTAAATCATTCGTTTCCATACCAAAAGAAAGAGTATCTACAATTTTTAAAGAATCTAATATTTTAATAGCTCCAATCTTGTTATTTCTGTGTACTCTAAATTATCATTCATACGTTAT
>CAMSEM010000039.1 GCA_947057505.1 uncultured Clostridium sp.
TCCCATTGTTTTTCAATATATATTTCTTCCATTTATCTGGAATAGATTCTTTCTACTCTTGTTTTAAATTTTTTAAGAATGATGTTTTAAAAAACCTACTTTTATTTTAGTATAAAAGTAGGTTTTTATTTGAAAGAAGATTGTATATTATTATTTTTGTAGTGGTGGCAATTTTTCGAGCGCCAAATATATTACTAATTGTTAAAAGATTTTTCGTGAGAAAAAGATTTGTACAATTAGTTATATAGTTGGAAACGTAAAAAATAATAATATACAATCTTTGTTTTATAAAATATCATTAATTTTTATATTCTAATTTGTAAAATATGAAAAAATTTTATTAATAAGCCTTGCAATCTTACTTCCCATTGTAATAACAGACACTGTATTTTTGCTTACATTTTTGCTTATTTCGTACATTTTTTTGTCTAATTTTTGTGTAATTTCGCTTAGTTTTATATCGTAAAAGCTATCTGGTGCAAATCGTTCTTCTTTTAGTACTCCCATAACATCTCTGTAGCCTATTGCTTTTTCTGCGTATTCATCTATTTCTTTAATAGAAGTTATTCGTGGACATATTTTTTCAAAGTAAGTGGTAAATATCATACTTTGTGTTTCAATGTAAAGATTGGCTAAGCCTTGTTTTAAAATTTGTATTTTTTCTAAATCTTTTGATAAGTTTAAGTTATTGTTAATTTCTACCATTTCATCAAATCTATTTATTATTTTTTTTGTATTGGCTTCAAATGTATTTAATAAATAATCTTCAAACTCTTGAGTTCCATTTAGAGTTCCTTTTACTAGAACATCTTCTCCTATTAAATACACAATTTGTTCTACTAAGTTTGTTAAAAATGGATAATAGTCTGGACTAATGGTTCTAAGATATACACCATATTTTTCTATGTTTAATGGTATATTCCCCACACACTTTGCTGATATATATTGTACTGCTGCCTCATTTAAACCTAGACCATATAGTGTAAATTCTTCAAAATTGCATAATCCTATTTTATTTAGCTTTTTCTTGATGTTTCTAAAATCTTGAAGATAATGAACACATTCATGAATAATTTGCTCATTTAACTTATTTAAGTTTATGTTTTCATCAAAATATATGCTGTTATTTTCATAAATATAATTTACTTTTGAAATTGGCTTAGTAACTTTTGCAAGATACATATTGCAGTTTAGTAGTTTTACTAAAATATTGTTATATTCATCATAAATAATTGGAAACGCTTTTGTAATAGCATTTGTTACATTGTATGCTAACATTCTTATTGTTTCATTATCTAGTTTTCTTACTTGTTCAATTCCTAGGTTTGCTAATTTCTTTTGTAAGTCCATTTACATTTTCTCCGTTTTTTTCTTATTATATTATACTTATTTATTTTATTCAAGATAAATTTAGAAGTTTTTCTTGTGGCTTAAGTATTTGCACATTTTTTAATTGTGTGGTATACTATTATTCATTGGGAGGATTTTTAAATGAGTAACGGAAAGCATTCTGCTAGTGGTAGACATTTTAGTAAACGAACAAAAGAAGAAAAAGTAAAAACTAAAATAAAACAAAATAAAGCTTTTGATAAAGAACAGAAAAAAAGTAATAGAAATAAAGAAAAAAAACCTATTTTTAATAAAGTACTTATTTACATTTTAACCATTGTTATTATTGCTATTGTTTTGGCTATTGGCTATTTTGCTTATGAGTATTTTAAAGAACATCCAATTGACTTCTTTAATAATAGTAATGATAATAATGTTGTTTCTGGTGAAGGATATATGGAAGAGCTTGGCGAGGAGTCTGAAAAAGTAGAAGCAACAAAACCTTTAACTGTTATCGGAGCTGAATATTTAGAGATAACTGGTGTAGATATTAATAGTGATGGCTCAAAACTTTCTACGGTATCTTCTAAATTAAAAAACCTTTCAAATAAGGAATATGAAAATATTAATATACGTATTACTTTATTTGATAAAGATGATAATGAAATTACTTTTTTAGATTACAAAATTGATAAACTTGAGGCAAATGAAGAAACTTCTACTTATGCTTCCTTAAAACGTGATCTGTCTAATTTTGGAAGCTATTCTATTACACTTATAAAGACAAAAGAGTAAATGTTTTTATAACAAAAATAGTCGATAAAACATATAGTTTATCGACTATTTTCTATTTCATGCCTAGTACATTTTCTAGTTATATTATTCTAATGTTTCTACTATTTGTACTACTCTAGTTCCTTTTGCTTCATTACCAGATTTGTCTTTTACGTTGTAAATTATTTTATAAGTTCCTAATTTACTTGTATCTAGAGTGTCTACAAAAGACCATGTAGATGTTCCTGCTGCCTGAAATTGATATTGTAATTTTACAGATGCAGTAAGATCTTTATCAACTGCATCATATGCACTATAACCTTTTTCTACATATTCTGTATTTACTAGCATTTTATATTTATTTGGATCTACTACAGTAACTTTTGGTGCTACTTTGTCAATTCTTTTTACTTCAAACTTTACAACTGTTTCATTTCCTGCTTTATCTTTGATTGTTACAGAATATTTACCGTTTTCAGAATAAACTTTAGTAAATTCATGTTCTTTATTGTTTTTATTTTCTGTCCATCCTTCTGGGCAATAAATTGCCTCATTAGCTGTTAATGTAACTGTAACATCTTCATTAGTTGAGCCATCATTGTTTGATTTTTTGATTGTTGCTTCTGGTGCTACTTTGTCAATTCTTTTTACCTCAAACTTTACAACTGTTTCATTTCCTGCTTTATCTTTGATTGTTACAGAATATTTACCGTTTTCAGAATAAACTTTAGTAAATTCATGTCCTTTATTGTTTTCATTTTCTGTCCATCCTTCTGGGCAACTAACTTCTTCATTAGCTGTTAATGTAACTGTAACATCTTTATTGGTTGATTTATCATTGTTTGACTTTTTAATTGTTGCTTCTGGTGCAGTCCAATCCATTGTAAATTTCTTTTCAGTTCTATTTCCGGCTGCATCTACTAAGATTATTGTATTTTCGCCTTCTTTTAAGAATTGTTTTAAGTCTTTATAATTTGCATTACTCCATTTATCGTTTGTAAAGTCTTTTGTTGTTCCATTGATAATATATTTATCTAACATATATCTATCTTCAAAGTTGAAACTTACTTCTTGAAAATATGGATCATTTCCTATTGTTGTTTCTTTTGCATTATTACTATATTTTAATTTAATTACTGGTGCTTTTGTATCTGCTATTGTTACTATTCTCATAGCATAAGTATGTCTTTTATCATCAGCATCTACACCAATATTTCCAGCTTTGTCTGTATATTTATATACTATCTTATATGTTCCTGGCTTTTTGATATCTTTTACATCAGTTAATTCTTCTATATATTTTCCATTTACAGAATAATGAATAAATTCTGGTTGTAAATTAGTAATGGTTCCATCAACACTATCTGTTACTGTTGCGCCTAATTCTTTATACTTATCGATTCCTGCTTCTAATGTCATATTTTTTTGTCCATTTAGTTTGATAAGTGGAGCTGTTCTATCGATGATAACTTTTGATTGTGAGTCTAATCCTTTAATATCAGCATTTGTTAGTGGTCTGCCTACATTTCCTACTTTGTCTTCATATCCTGATATTTCTATTTTCATTTCTCCATCTGCTATTTTATCTTCACTTGTAATTTGTAGTCTTATTCCATATTTTACATCATTTCCAACTACGTATTTGTTTAATTTAATTTCTTTATCAATTCCCTCTATTTTTAATATTGGTGCTACTGATAATTCTTCATCAAATCTTACATATACTTCTACATATTCTCCATTTTTTACGTACCATGCTTTATCTTGATTATCATATTTATTTGAGCCTTTTACATTGATAGATACACATTTTGGTGCTTCTTGGTCAGCAATAAATTCTATTACATTAGATTTGTTTCCTGCTTTGTCATATACTACTATTGTGTTTTTTTCATTAAATTTAATATGACCATTAATTGTTTCATTTAAGAATGTTCTTGAATGAGTACTTACACCTATTATGTTATTGTCAATTGTTGATTTTTTACCATTGATTTCATAGTATGCTAAATATGCATTATCGGTTGCTTTTACTACCATTTTTTTGTAGTATCCATCTTTACCAATTGAATTTTTGGTGTCTATTTCTAATACTGGTGCTACATTATCTTTAAACATTACAAGTAATGTTCTTTTTGTTTCATTGCCTGCTGCATCTGTTGCTAAGTAATTAATATTATATCTTCCTCTATTGTTTTCTCCTGTTAATTTAGTATCTAATCCATTTTTTAAGAATTCTTCTGTTTTGTTATAAATATTATCTTCTTTATTTGGTCCACCATAATAAGTAATTCCTGTGATTTTTAGTGTTGGATTTGGATCTACTTTATCTTTAGCTGTTACTAACCCTTCTAATGTAAATTCACATCCTGCCTCATAGTATAGTTCATTATTATTTAAACCTATTACTGCGTCTGGGAATATAATTTCTGGTCCTTCTTGGTCAGCAATAAATTCTATTACATTAGATTTATTTCCTGCTTTGTCATATACTGCGATTGTATTTTTTTCATTAAACTTAATATGCCCATTTATTGTTTCATTTAAGAATGTTCTTGAATGAGTACTTACACCTATTATGTTATTGTCAATTGTTGATTTTTTACCATTGATTTCATAGTATGCTAAATATGCATTATCGGTTGCTTTTACTACCATTTTTTTGTAGTATCCATCTTTACCAATTGAATTTTTGGTGTCTATTTCTAATACTGGTGCTACATTATCTTTAAACATTACAAGTAATGTTCTTTTTGTTTCATTGCCTGCTGCATCTGTTGCTAAGTAATTAATATTATATCTTCCTCTATTGTTTTCTCCTGTTAATTTAGTATCTAATCCATTTTTTAAGAATTCTTCTGTTTTGTTATAAATATTATCTTCTTTATTTGGTCCACCATAATAAGTAATTTCTGTGATTTTTAGTGTTGGATTTGGATCTACTTTATCTTTAACAGTTACTAATCCTTCTAATGTAAATTCACATCCTGCTTCGTAGTATAGCTCATTATTATTTAAACCTATTACTGCGTCTGGGAATATGATTTCTGGTCCTATTGTATCTACTACTTTTACAATTCTTCTTGCCATTGCTTTATTTCCTGCTGCATCTGTATAAGTATAACCTAGTCTATATTCTCCTGGTTTTCCCATGTCTACTTTGTCTACTGCAGTTACTGTTCCATCTTCATTTACATAGTTAATGTTTGTTGCTTTTTCGATTGTAGCATCTGCATCTACGTTATCGGTTACTCTAGCTCCTAAATCTTCGTATATTGCTTCTCTGTCTGCTTCAATTGTTTCTTCAAAGTAAGATTTGTTTCCTTCTACTCCATTTAAAAGTACTACTGGTTTTGTTGTATCTACTACTTTTACAATTCTTCTTGCCATTGCTACATTTCCTGCTGCATCTGTATAAGTATAACCTAGTCTATATTCTCCTGGTTTTCCCATGTCTACTTTGTCTACTGCAGTTACTGTTCCATCTTCATTTACATAGTTAATGTTTGTTGCTTTTTCGATTGTAGCATCTGCATCTACGTTATCGGTTACTCTAGCTCCTAAATCTTCGTATATTGCTTCTCTGTCTGCTTCAATTGTTTCTTCAAAGTAAGATTTGTTTCCTTCTACTCCATTTAAAAGTACTACTGGTTTTGTTGTATCTACTACTTTTACAATTCTTCTTGCCATTGCTACATTTCCTGCTGCATCTGTATAAGTATAACCTAGTCTATATTCTCCTGGTTTTCCCATGTCTACTTTGTCTACTGCAGTTACTGTTCCATCTTCATTTACATAGTTAATGTTTGTTGCTTTTTCGATTGTAGCATCTGCATCTACGTTATCTATTACTTTAGCTCCTAAATCTTCATATGTTGCTGTTTTATCTGCTTCTATTGTTTCTTCAAAGTAAACTTTATTTCCTTCTACTCCATTTAAGAATACTTCTGGTTTTGTTGTATCTACTACTTTTACAATTCTTCTTGCCATGGCTGCATTTCCTGCTGCATCTGTATAAGTGTACCCTAGTCTATATTCTCCTGGTTTTCCCATGTCTACTTTATCTACTGCAGTTACTGTTCCATCTTCATTTACATAGTTAATGTTTGTTGCTTTTTCGATTGTAGCATCTGCATCTACGTTATCTATTACTTTAGCTCCTAAATCTTCATATGTTGCTGTTTTATCTGCTTCTATTGTTTCTTCAAAATAAGATTTATTTCCTTCTACTCCATTTAAAATAACTACTGGTTTTATTGTATCTGTTACATTAGTTTCTACTTTATTCGTATTTTCTTCATTTACTTCTGCTATGTTTTCTATTGTTCCTACTGTTTCTAGTTTTACTTTTACATCAAAGCTTAATTTTGCTGTTCCATCTATTTTAGCTACTGCTACTTCGATTCCATTTGTTAAATCTTCTGCTGTATATTGGGTTTCTTCATCATTAACTTTTATGCTATTTTCTACAAATTCTGTGCCTTCTGGAATTTGATCTTTTACTATTGCTGTTCCATCTACTAGTCCACTATTTTTAACAGTAATAGTATAGGTTAAGTTTTCTCCTTCTGTTGCTTCTACATTAGCTGTTTTTTCAGCTGTTATAACTGGTTTAACAATGTCAAGTGGTGTTACAATGTTAGTATCAGTTACATTAGCAACAATTGCTAATGGATTCCATGCTACTGCATAATCTCTAACGATAACTTCTTGTTGTTCAACTCTTTCTGTTACATATTCTTGGTTTGGAACATTACCTGTTGTAGTTGTTGTGGTTGCTACATTTGCTGTTCCTGCATTTAAATTAGTTGTTGTGCTTCCTTGGTTTGTAGTTGTACCTTGGTTTTGTGGTACATTTTGTTCTTGACTTTGTTCAGGAGTTTGAGGTTCTTGAACATTATCAGGTTGTTGTTGCTCTGGATTATTAGTTGTTCCTTCACTAACTTGTTTATTACCATTGTCTGTAAATGCTGCTGATGCATCAGCATTTCCTTTCATTAAGAAATAAGTACCTGTTGAAATTAGTGCTAATAATGCGATGATAATTACAACAATGATAATATTTCTTTTACTCTTATAGCTGAGTGTTGCTTTCATATAATTTTGCCCCCTTTTAAATTATTTCTCTTGCCTTTACGACAAGTCTGTTGTTTCTTCCATTTATACAAGTAATTAATGTTACTTCTCTTGTGCCTGCTTCAACGCTTTCTACACAAGATACATCATTGGGGTCTATGATATATTTATCAAAAACCTCATATTGTAACATTTTACCTGTTAAGTCGGTTAATTCTATGATACTACCTTGTTCTAGTTTATTTAGATTACAAAACATAGTACCATCTAAATAGTGATGCCCTGCTATGGTTAAATTTCCTAGGTCATTTACATTGTTTCCCCAAAACCTTGTAACAGAAACCTTCATTGCTTCACTACTTGTTTTATCTATAATAGGATATTCAATATTAATCTCTGGAATTTTTAGTATTCCAATAACATTGTACCCTTTATATTCTACTTTAACCTCTTTTGGTTCTTCCTTTTTATCACTAGTTGTTGTTATTTGTTGTTGTATTTTTTCTTTCACATCAGCAACTACCGATTGTAAGTCTTTTTCTTTTATTTGATTTGCGCCATATTTGATTGCTATTAATGCAATAATTGCAATAAGTGCAATTACTAATATGATTAAAATAATATTATATATTTTGTTTTTCATATATTATTTTGTTTCTTTTTTATTTTTTAGTTTTAATACAACTACTGCAATAATTAAAGCTAAAATAACTCCAGCAATTACAAATAAAATAATATTATCACCTGTGATTGGTAGTTTGCTTGTTTGTTTTACAACAACTTCTTGTTCTTCGCGAATTTCTTTATATTCATCGTTACAATCCATAATTTGAACATCTACTACTGGTGTATTATCTCCTTCTGTTTTTTGAATCCATACAATATATTGATCACCTTTTTTTAAATCTTGTGGTTGTTCAATTGTAAAGTCTTTTACTTCTGTCCAATTTTTACTATTTACTTCTGGCATGGCATTTTCATATGCTACTTTAAATTCATTATAAATAGCTAATTGTTCTACTATATTTTTGTTATTATCTAATTGATTCATTTTATTTGCTATAGCAATAAATTTTTCTGCTTCTGACCCTTTTGTTGATTTTACAATTTTGTATGTATATTTTGCTGTTTTACTATCTGTAATATTAAGTGTTCCAATTTTACCAGTAACTTTTACACCATCAACTGTTGTTTCTGGTAATTGTTTTTCACCTACTTTTACTTTAATATTTTTAGTTACTAAATTAAGTTCGGCAATTTTGTTTTCTGTTAATGCATTTGCTAAGTTTATTTCTTTTGCCTTTACTTTATAGTTTTCAGCTTGTTTTACCCATAAAAATGTTTTTGTTTTTTCAACACTTTGTGTATATGTTACATCTTCTATATATGCAATAGAATTTCCATTTTCTGTTTTATCTATTGCTGATTGTGTAAATACTAAATCCTCTTGTTTTGTATTTGCACTTTTAGAAAATGCGAACTCAAATTTTTCATTTAGTAGACCAGATACATATACGATATATTCTGTATTACTTTTTTGAATAATTTGTATTTCTGGCGTTTGATTTGTATTTGCTGTTTCAGCAAATGAAATTCCTTGCAACATTGTGATTACTATTATCGCTATAAGTATACATAATGTTACTTTGTTAATAAAAGCTTTTTTCATATTATTTCCCCCTTCAATATATAAGCTTTAAACTCAATACAGTCACTATTATACTACATTTTTTTGGTATTGTAAACAGTTTTTCCCATTTTTTGTGCTTTTTTCATGTTTTTCTTCTATTGTTTTTACTGGATTTATTTTCCATATTTCCATTATATGTATTTTCATTTTTTATATGTTTTGTTTATTCTTCTTATATTTACATAATTTTCTTTGCTGTCTGTATATTTTTACTGTATAGTTTTGTACTAAAAATTTATATAAAAATTATTTTGTAACAAAAAAAGACTTCACATTTTTTAGAAGTCTTTTTTTGGTTTTATGGTATTTTGTTAATTAATGAAGCTTATACCTATTACTACTAATATAATTCCTAGTATTTGTTTTATGGTTGGCTTTTTTTCTTTTTCTTTAAAGAACATTGATATAAATACTACTGCTATTATAGAAGTTGGTTTTACATATGTACTTATTGTTACCGAATTACTTGATAAGTAGTTACTTAAATATAACGAACTAAAACCAAAAATTTGTTGAACTGTTGCCCATTTTATGATTGTTCTATGTTCTTTATGGTATTTAAAATTATATCCTTTTGAAAATAGAATGCTGAGCAATAAGTTTAGAATTAGCAAGAACACCGCATTAGACCAATATTGCAACATAAAGTGTGCAATATAATTCATAATTAAAGAGGTTGCTATTCTCATAATTAAGTCTTTTTGTAGATTTTTTATTTTTATTTTAGCATTTGCTATAACAAATACACCTACTACTGTTAATAATATAGATATAACAGATATAATTTGTAGGTTTTGAATTCCTAATATGACATCTATTACAAATGCTATTACAATACCTAATGTTAAATAGGCTGAGTCTTCATACGGATTCAAATATTTTAGGCATCCTACAATAGTATGTTGCTTTTTATATCTAAAAAATATAGCTAATATAAGTAAAATGATAGGAACAATTCCAAATTCGAATTTTAGTTGATTGGTAAAATATTCTACAATTACCATTATGATGGAAAATGGTATCATGGTTAAACATGTATAATAGAAGTAGTCGTTTCTAGTTATGCCTAAATTGACCAAGTGTTTATCTACATATTGACTTCCTGCACCTAGTATTCCTGCTAACACTACAATATATATTAGTATCACTTTTTATTCACCTCTTTTATGTTTGTTTTTCTTAATTATGTTTATTTTATATATATTCTATTCTTTTTTCAAAGGTTCTTTCGTTGCTGTTATAAAGGCTCAAAAAAATAGAGTCTGTTATATAAAAATAGCAGACTCTATTTTTTGTTAATTACTTTGTGACAAAAACGGGTGGATTAGTTTTTCTTTGCGGTTGCAAAAAGCTTCTTGATCATCTATATCAGTAATTCCATAAACACACGGATCTGTATCTATTTCATTTAAAACATCTTCTGCAGAATTCATACACTCCTGGCAATAGTAGTATGGAATTACTATGTTTGGTATCGCCATATGATTAGTCCGATTAACTTTCCACATTTCTTCTACATACTCTTCTCTGCAGTGGCTACACTTTGTGTCCTTCTTAACATACTCCAACCGAATTGCACTCAGCCTTTTTTTCTTCTGTCAACTTTCATAATGTTTTCCTCCTAACATTTGTTTAATGAGAATACTAAATACATTTCTATTTTTATTTGCATATTTGCAAACAATAAAAATGGTATATCATACATTATGTAGATTTGTAAGTTTTTTTAATTTTTATCACAGGTTCATTGGAATTTTTAGACAAAACTATAGTAATTCTAGGCGTTTTATGGTATAATACTAAAGTATGAAAAAGAGAAATTTTAGGAGGTTTTTATATGTCTAATGAAGAAACTTATATAATTGAAAATGAAATAACTGATGTCACAAAAAAACAAGAATATTGGAATACAGGTATTGGTTTAAATAAAGTAGATAATTTAGAGCCTTCTAAATATTTATTAGATTTATCTCAAAAAAATATTAATGGAGAACTAAAGTATTACGAAGTAGAAAACTTATTAAAAACATATTACGAAACGCAAAACTCTAACGACATAAATATTCAAAAAGAAAAAGAATGCGATTTAGTATCTTTAAGAATAGCTCAGCTTTTAGAAGATAGAAGCTTTGGTTTTAGCCCTATTACTTTAAAAAATATTCATAAATATTTATTTAAAGATATTTATGATTTTGCAGGTAACTACAGAAATTATAATATTACAAAAAAAGAGGACATACTAAATGGAGATACTGTTAGATATGTAAATTACCAAGATATTGAAAGTTATTTTGATTATGATTTTAAAGAAGAAAAAGAGTTTGATTATTCAAAACTAAATAATGATGAATTAATCAAACATATTGCAAAATTT
>CAMSEM010000040.1 GCA_947057505.1 uncultured Clostridium sp.
AACTATATAAAAACATGCAATTTATCAGACTGCGTTCCGCTTAGATATTTACCAGCTCCAGTTTCAGCAGTAATAATAGTAACATAATGGTTAAGAACCGCTGAAGTAATTTGCTCCCGATAACTAGTAATTGGTAACATGAAAATTTCCCCCCTTTTATGAATTAAGATTTTTATAAAATTTTCAATGTACTTTCTACATTATATCACGACTTTATGTAAAAATCAACATAGAATTTAGTTTCAGTAAGGAAGATTTGACTTAAAGATACTAAATAATTACAAAGAAAAATGTAGAATTGTATCGATGAAAAAGTAAATTTTACTAAATAGTTGAATGTGAAAAAGAAAAGAGATATACTATGTTTACTCTAAATTAATGCAATTTGAAGTAAATAATGTATCTATATATCTAATATTAACAAGAGAGGTGATGAAAAAAGTATGGAGCAAGAGATAAAAGAAATTCTAATGAGGCATGAAGAGGACATAAACGAATTAAAAGAAATAGCAAAAGAAAATAACAAACTTTTAAAAGAGCATGATAAGCGTATAAAAAATTTAGATCAAATTGCAGAAGATAACAAAAAACTTTCGAAGGCATACATAAAAAATTTGAAAGTATAGACAAAAAGTTCGAAAGTATAGACCAAAAGTTAGAGGAACATGATAAAATCTTAAAAAGTTTGCAAAGATCAATGGTAATTATAGAGGATGCAGTAGTAAATAAAATTCCAGCATTATTTGATGCGTACATCATGCATCAAGAAAAACAAGAACTATTAGAAACAAGAATGAATAAACTAGAAGATGTAAGTCAAATGCATTCAATTAGAATTATGGCATTAGAAAATAAGTCTAACCAAGAAACAATAAAATTATCATCTTAAATATTTAAAAATTTAACATTTTAATTTCAGCAGTAATAATTTCAAAGAAATGGAGCTTAAATATGTATCCTAGTTTTAGGGTATATGTCTAAGCTCCATTTAGATTTGTGGTTACATTCATAGCCATTAAAAATACTAATTCTATTACTATTAATAGATATAACTTTAAGCTAAAAGACTTGTAATATAGCAATTTTTCTGTTATGTTACAAATAGCAATGCTGTGTTGATTTGCTACAAAATTTTATATTGAAAGTTCTTACAGTCAACAAAAACTAAACAATTAGTTACAGTAGACATTCATAAAAATTTTGCAAAATATAGATAAAACCAAAAAAATATAGTATAATAGAAAGGAAATGTAAAAAAGGAAAAAAATAAATGAACTTTTTAATTAGAAATTTAGAAGAAAGTAAAAAGTTTAAAGAGCTTATCAAAGCAATAAAGCAAAAACAAAGTCCGGTAGCAATATCGGGCTTAACTGACGTAGAAAAAACTTATATGATTAGTGCAATAATGCAAAATGAAAAGAGTCCTATTTGCCTGCTAACATATAATGAAATACAAGCTCAAAAATTGTGCAAAGATTTAAAAAGCATGGGGCAAAAAGTGTTATACTTTCCTAAAAGAGAGATAGCAACTTATGACTATATTGCAGAAAGCAAAGATTTACCATATGAAAGAATAGCAGTTTTAAACCAAATGATACTAGCAAAAGAAGAACAGCAAAGCACAGCAGGTCAAGAAGAAAAAAGAATACCTCTTATTGTAACTACCATTGAAGCTGCTATGCAAAAAATGATTACCAAGCAAGAACTATATCAAAATAAAGTAGACTTTAAAGTAGGAAAAACTTACGTATTAGAAAAATTAAAAGAAACTTTAGTAGCACTGGGGTATGAAAGAAATAATTTAATAGAAAATAAAGGACAATTTAGTATTCGTGGTGGTATTGTAGATGTAGGACTTTCTGAAAAAATAGGTGTTAGAATTGAATTTTGGGGAGACGAGGTAGACTCGATTAGATATTTTAACATAGCAAGCCAAAGGTCTACACAAATGCTACAAAAAATTACCATTTTTCCAGCACATGAATTTATTATAACTAATTTAGAAAAAGTGCTAACCAAAATAGAAAAGGCATATCCAGAACAAAAAGAAGATTTAGAATTAATTGCAAATGGCGATTATATTAGTAAAATAGATAAATATTTTAATAGCTTTTATGAAAAGCAAAGTAGCTTTTTAGATTATTTAGAAAATGACTATTTGCTATTTTTAGATGAAAACTCTAAAATAAAGCAAAGGCAAGAAAATATTATACTAGATAACAACCATTTAATAGATTCTTTAATAGAAAAAGAAAGATTTGTGCCAGAAGCCATACAAAACATAAGCAATTTTGAATATAACTTTCAAAATAAGCAAATAATATACTTAGAGCAAAATGACTTGTTAAAAAATATGACAAAATACTATTTTAAAGCAAGGGAAATCAATTTTTTTACAGCAGAATTAGACCTATTATTAGATGATTTAAAAACTTATCAAAAAGCAAAAAAGAAAATAGTATTATTTAGTGGAAATGAACAAGTAGCACAAAAAGTATGCCAAATTTTAAAAGAAAATGAAATAAACTATAGGTATGAAGAAGAACCAAACACATTAACACAAGGAGAAATTTTAGTAACATTAGGAGGCTTTTCTTCTGGATTTGAAAATTACGAGTTAAGCTTAGTTGTTATTTGCATGCAAAGTGGTTTAGGAGAAACAGTAAAAAAGAAAAGAAAATCTTCAAAACAATTTAAAGAAGGAGAAAAAATTGTTTTTGCGGACTTAAAACAAGGCGACTTTGTAGTACATCAAACTCATGGTATTGGTCAATTTGTAGGAGTAAATACCATAACTGCAGACAATATAACAAAAGATTATATAAAAATAAAATATAAAAATGAAGACATACTATATGTACCAACTACGAATTTAGATGTAGTAAGAAAATACATTGGAGGCGGAGAGGCAAGTCCAAAATTAAATAAATTAGGCGGAAAAGACTGGAGCTCTACCACAGCCAAAGTAAAAAAACAATTAGAAGAAATAGCCAAAGATTTAGTAGAGCTATATGCAAAAAGGCAAAAAATAAAGGGATTTGCTTTTTCAAGTGATACTCCATGGCAAGCACAATTTGAAGATAGTTTTCCATATACTGAAACAGAAGATCAACTAAGATGCATTGAAGAAGTAAAAAAAGATATGGAAAAACCATTTCCGATGGATAGACTTTTATGTGGAGATGTAGGCTATGGAAAAACAGAGGTAGCCATTCGTGCGGCATTTAAAGCTGTTATGGATCAAAAACAAGTAGCATACTTAGTGCCAACCACCATTTTAGCAAACCAACAATACGAAGAATTTAAAAGTAGAATGAGCCAGTTTGCTATGAAAGTAGAACTATTAAATAGATTTAGAACAAAAAAAGAGCAAGAAGAAGTCATTAGAAAGCTAAAATTAGGAGAAGTAGATGTTGTTGTTGGTACCCATAGATTACTGAGCAAAGATATAGAATTTAAAGACTTAGGAATGCTAATTATAGATGAAGAACATCGCTTTGGCGTAAAAGATAAAGAAAAAATAAAACAATTAAAAACCAATGTAGATGTATTAACAATGACTGCAACACCAATTCCAAGAACGCTACATATGTCTATTGTAGGCGTTAGAGATATGTCTGTTATTTATGAACCACCACACAACAGAAAACCAGTACAAACCTATGTATTAGAATATGACCAAGAGGCAATTACAGAAGCAATTACCAGAGAAATAGAAAGAAATGGACAGGTTTTTTATTTATATAATCAAGTAGAAGGAATTGAGAAAAAAGCACATGAAATAGAAAACCTAGTACCAGAAGCAAAAGTTGGCTTTGCCCATGGAAAAATGACAGGAAACGAACTAGAAGAAATTATGCAAGACTTTATCAATCATAACATTAATGTATTAGTATGTACGACAATTTTAGAAAGTGGGATAGATATACCAAATGCTAATACCATTATTGTAGAAAATGCTGATAGACTAGGCCTTGCCCAGCTTTACCAAATTAGAGGAAGAGTAGGAAGAGGAGATAAACAAGCCTATGCCTATGTTACCTATAGAAGAGATAAATTACTTACAGAAGTAGCAGATAAAAGGCTAAAAGCCATCAAAGAATTTACCGAATTTGGCTCAGGCTTTAAAATTGCCATGCGTGACTTAGAAATTCGTGGCGCAGGTAGTATGTTAGGTGAAATGCAACATGGACACATGGAACAAGTAGGATATGACACTTATTGCAAACTGTTAGATGAAGTAATGAAAGAAATGCAAGGGGTAGAAGTAGAGGTAGAAAAAGATGTACAAATTGATTTAAAACTATCTAGCTACATACCAGACTCATTCATACCAGATAGCAGTCAAAAAATAGAAATTTACCAAAATATAGCACTATGTAGAACCGAGCAAGATATTCAAAATGTAATAGATGAAGTAATAGATAGATACGGAAAAATGCCAAAAGAATTAGAAAACTTATTAGAAGTATCTAGAATAAAAGAATCTGCAAGAAAAGTAGGCATTCATAAAATAGTACAAAGACAAGAATCTATTGTATTCTATTTTGAAAAAGAAAAAATGCCAGTAGAAAAAGTAGATACTTTATTAAAACAATTTGGAATGAAAATTCGTTTTTCTTCTGGAATTGAGCCATATGTTACTTTTAAAGTAGGAGAAAAAACAGACAAAGAGTTAGTAAAAGGAATTAAAAACTTTTTAAATTTAATTTCTTAAGCCAAAAAAGCAATCCTGTAGATGAAAATATCATTTACAGGATTGCAGTAATACGAAACATCTAAAACATTACTGGAAATTTTGCTTTTTTAGAATTAAAGATGACGATTGAAGTGGATGGAAAAATCTGCTTTATAGATAGTATCAATACAACCACCAAGATCTTCGTTAAGCGATATGCCAAATTTCTTTCCAACTAAGTCCTCGACATGCTGTGAACGAGTTAATTTACAAAGATGATGAAGATCCAATAATTGTAAAGGATTATTGGTACCAAAGGTTAGTGTTGCAGATTCTCCAATGTCATTTGTAACTCCTACTACAATAACTGGCAAGTTTGGGTTATTTTGATAAAATGGTGAAGGTCCCACCGTTATATCAGTAACAGTTACTACAAAAGGCGTTGAATCGTACGAAGGGTAATGAAATTTGGAAGCAAACATAACACTTCACTCTCCTCTTAATAATTATTTTAATCTTTAGGTCATACCCAATGGTGCAAAAGAGGAATAACGAAAGATTAATAATGAGATTATATCATAGTTAACAATAAATTGCGAGTGTAAACCAAAAAGCAAAAGTACTGGTTAAAGTTTTTTATTTAAAAATTAAGTATATTACACATTTACATTTGCTGTCACAACTACTTAAATTTTAAATGATTATACAGTAACAAATAGAAAAGAGGTATGTTATGCAAATTATAACAAGTAAAGATAATGAACAAATTAAATTAATTAAAAAGTTAAAAGAAAAAAAGTATCGTGATGAAACCAATCAATATATGGTAGAAGGCATTAAGCTTGTAAAAGAAGCAATCAGTGAAAATGCCAAAATTAAAATGATTGTTATTTGCGAAGACTGTGAAGAAGTAAACTTAAAAACAGAAAACCACGAAAATACTAAAATGGACCAAACTCTTTTATATGAAGTAGCCAAATATGAATGTATTTATGTAACAAAAAAAATATTTAGCCTTTTATCAGAAGTACAAACTCCACAAGGCATTTTAGCAGTAGTAGAAAAGGGAGATAATCATGAGCAAATAGATTACACAGAAGACATGATATTAGTATTAGATGGAATTCAAGACCCAGGTAATTTAGGAACTATTTTAAGAACAGCAGACAGCGCTAACCTAAAACAAATTATCCTATCAGAAGAAGTAGCAGACCCATACAACCCAAAAGTAGTACGTTCAACTATGGGAGCCATTTTTAGAATGAATATCATAAGAAGTAATAACTTAGTAGAAACGCTAAAAACAATCAAAAAACATAAATATGAAGTAGTAGTAACTGCTTTAGACACAAACAATTCTATATATGATATTAATTACCATAAAAAATTAATTGTCATAGGAAATGAAGCAAATGGCGTATCAAAAGAAGTACAAGCATTAGCAGATAAAAAAGTAAAAATACCAATGCTTCGGAAAAACAGAAAGCCTAAATGCCTCTGTGGCAGCAGGAATCATGATTTATGAGTATGTAAGGAAAGTTTTGGGAAATGGTGGTTAGTTGTCACCTTATTTAGGGTAATTGGGGACAGGTCATTCAACTATTCAACCATCTGGGATGTATCATTTGGCACAAAGATTGTACCAAATTTTATCTCACTAGTGGCTAAGTTGTAATTATTCAGTTACATTAAGACAAAAAACTTGTAATATAGAATTTTGTATGCTGATAAGATAAAATGAAATAAAATATAGAAAAAAGGAAAAAGCAAATGAAACAAGAAAATTTAAATAAAATACGAAGAAAAAATGCTATGATATATCCACTTTACAAAATGTTTTCATGGGATTTGTTATTCTTTTATAGTATAGAATTTTTATTTTGTATGATAACTAAACAAGTTACGGCAAGTCAACTATTAATTGTTAATGGATTATACATGGTATTTAAAGTAATAGGACAAATACCAGCAGTAGCAATTACTGATTTTTTAGGCTCTTGCTCTTATTGCGTTGCCAGGAATTTCTAGCATTATTCTAGCAAATCTTATTTTTGCGTTAGCCGATAATATAAAAGACATAGCAGGTCCCAACCTTTTATATGACTCAGTGGCAACAAAAGGTGGAGATGGACTGTATACAAAACTAGAAGCAAGAGGAGACAGCTGGTATTATTGGCTAGATGGAATAGCCTCTTTAATGGCAGGATACTTATTTGTAGTTAATAATTATTTACCAATATTTATTTGTTTAGGATTTATTATTATTTCTACCATATTATCATTTGGATTTCATTAACTTATATTGCAAGCATGCTAATTACTGGAGTAATAGCAAGTTTCTTTACAGGAAATTTAGTAATTGCAATTATATTACTTATGTGTTCATCACAACAAATTATATCTGCAATATGGTACATATTAGAGGCAAAATATATTAAAAACTTTACTACCCCAGAAGTAAGAAATAGAATGGGATTTACTTATGAGTTTATTGCAGGAATAGGTGGAAGCATTATTACAATATTAGGTGGAATTTTATTAGATTACTTTAATATAGCAAATGCTTTTATAATAGCAGGATTAATTTCTTTAGCAATGATGACATTAACTCTAGACTATATGAGAACACGTTTTGGACTAAAACCAGAGCAATATAGAAAGGAAGATATTGAATTTGAGAAAATAACAAAGTAAAAAAATATATTTTTCGGGGGATACTTGAATTTTTAAATTATCTAGTTTCCCTCTTGTTTCAAGAGAAATTTAGATGTATAATAGAAACGTTAAAACAAGAATAATAAAAAGGAGAATCACCATGTATAGAGACCATAATTGTGGAGAATTGAATATAAAAAATGTAGGAGAAGAAGTAAATTTAGCAGGTTGGGTACAAAAAATAAGAAACCTAGGCTCTATGATGTTTATAGATTTACGTGACCAATTTGGCATTACCCAAATTGTTATTTCAGCAGAAAATAAAAATATTGACCAAAATATTTTAAATAGTATTGTAACAGAATGTGTACTTGGAGTAAAAGGAAAAGTAATAGAGCGCTCTAACAAAAACTCTAAAATTGCTACTGGAGAAATTGAAATAGAAGCAACTAGTATTCAAATTTTAGGAAAATGTAAAAATGTATTACCTTTTGAAGTAAACTCAGAAAAAACAGGAGAAGTAAAAGAAGATTTAAGATTAGAATACCGCTTTTTAGATTTAAGAAATGAAAAATTACATAACACTATTTTACTTCGTAGCCAAATTATGAAAACATTAAGAAATAAAATGGATGAATTAGGGTTTAGTGAAATACAAACTCCAATTTTAGCAAATTCTTCACCAGAGGGAGCAAGAGACTTTTTAGTGCCAAGTAGATTACATGCTGGCGAGTTTTATGCACTTCCACAAGCACCACAACAATTTAAACAATTGTTAATGGTTTCTGGTTTTGATAAATACTATCAAATAGCACCATGTTTTCGTGATGAAGACCCAAGAGCAGATAGAGCACCAGGAGAATTTTATCAACTAGATTTTGAAATGAGTTTTGCTGAGCAAGAAGATGTTTTAAAAGTTTTAGCAGAAATTTTTACTACTGTTTTTAAAACACATACAGACTGGAAAGTAGATGAAGCACCTTTTGTACGTATTCCATACCTAGAAGCAATGGAAAAATACGGAAGTGATAAACCAGACCTAAGAAACCCATTAATTATACAAGATGTAACCGAAATATTTAAAAATGTAGAATTTAATGCTTTTAAAGGTAAAACAGTAAAAGCAATTGTTGTAGAAAATGGAGCTGAGCAAGGAAGAAAATTCTTTGATAGCATGACAGAGTTTGCTACAGAAGAAGTAGGAGCAAAAGGCTTAGCTTGGGTAAAAGTAGATAGCCAAAATGTACTTTCTGGTGGTATTTCAAAATTTATCGATGAAGAAGTACAAAAACAATTACAAGATGCAATTGGTATGCAAGCAAATACAGCTGTGTTCTTTATGGCAGATGAGCTAAAAACAGTACAAAAAATTGCAGGAGCTATTAGAATAGAGTTAGGTAATAGACTAGATTTATTAGAAAAAAATGTATATAGACTATGCTATATAGTAGACTTTCCAATGTATGAACTATCAGATGAAGGAACCATTGATTTTAATCATAATCCATTTTCAATGCCACAAGGCGGAATGGAAGCACTAACTACCAAAGACCCACTTGATATTTTAGCTTACCAATATGATGTAGTATGTAATGGTTATGAAGTAGCATCAGGAGCAGTTAGAAATCATGACCCAGAATTAATGGTAAAAGCATTTGAAATAGCAGGTTATAGCGAAGAAGAGGTAGAAACTAGATTTGGTGCCTTATATAACGCATTTCAATATGGAACACCACCACATGCAGGTGCTGCACCAGGGCTAGATAGAATGGTAATGCTTGTAGCAGATAGCAAAAATATTCGTGAAGTAATTGCATTCCCTAAAAATAAAAAAGCAAGAGATCTACTTATGAGAGCACCAAGTAAAGTAAGTGAAAAACAATTGCAAGATGTACATATTAAAGTAGTAGAAGAGGAAGAAAAATGAAATTTGGATTCAAATGATGCTTGATAGAAATAACTTATTTCATATGTATGAAGAACAAACATCTAGAAATATTTACCATGATATTAAAGAAAAATATCTAAAGGAATTTGAGAAATTAAAAGAAAAAATATGAAACATAGAGAAGAGGTTGCAAAAAGCGATGAGCAACCTCTTCTCATGAATGGAAGGAATAAAAAATGAAGAAAAATAGAGTATTACTAGGTATGAGCGGAGGTGTAGACAGCTCTGTTTCAGCAGTTTTACTAAAAGAAGCGGGCTATGATGTAATAGGAGCTACTATGAAATTGTGGGAAGATAAAAAGTGCCCTGAAATAGAAGGAGCATGTTGTTCTTTTAGTGCAACTTATGATGCCAAAAGAGTATGTGATAAAATAAAAATTCCACATTATACTTTAAACTGTGAAGAAGAATTTCAAACACATGTCATCAATAATTTTATAAACTGCTATCAAAATTGTAAAACACCAAACCCTTGTATAGAATGTAATAAACACTTAAAATTTGGAGCTTTTTATCAAAAAGCATTAGAACTTGAGTGCAACTATATCGCAACAGGTCATTATGCAAAAGTAGAATTTATGGAAAAATATCAAAGCTATGTACTAAAAAAATCAAATGCGCAAAATAAAGACCAAACCTATTTTTTATACAGCATACCAAAAGAAGTATTACCTAAAATGCTATTTCCACTAGAAAACTTTAACAGCAAAGAAGAAATAAGAAAAATAGCAAAAGAACATGAATTAAAAGTTGCACAAAAAAAAGACAGCCAAGAAGTATGCTTCATACCAGACAATAACTATGCAAGATTTTTACAAGAAGAGGCTAAAATAAAGCCAAAAGAAGGTAATATTATTTTAACGGATGGAACAATTTTAGGAAAACATAAAGGGCTAATCTATTATACAGTAGGGCAAAGAAAAGGTCTTGGCATTGCCTATCCAGAGCCATTGTATGTTTTAAAATTAGATAAAGAAAAAAACGAAGTAATAGTTGGAACACAAGAAGAGCTATACCAAAAAGAATTATGTGCAAATGAGCTAAACTTTTTATTAGATATAGACTTATCAAAACCAATTGAAGTAATGGCAAAAATTCGTTACCGTGCACCAGAAGCAAAAGCAATTTTAACAATAGAAAAAGATAGCAATCAAAAGCAAATTGCGAAACTTACTTTTGAAGAACCACAAAGGGCCATAACACCAGGACAATCTGTGGTATTTTACATAGAAGATGTAGTATTAGGTGGAGGAAAAATAATTACAACATAAGGATTTATAAGTAACTAATAGTGGCATTCTATTAACTAAAAAATAAATGTAAGATTAATGTAGGCAAATATAAACTTAATCAAAAAGTGTCTAACTTTTTTGGTTCAGTTCAAAATGTCTACATTAATTTTTTTTGAAATTAGATATTGGAGAAA
>CAMSEM010000041.1 GCA_947057505.1 uncultured Clostridium sp.
TACATTCTAATATTGGAAATAGAATCATTGGTCCACTCATATAGATATCGTCTCCCCTGTCAATATCTAATGGTTTTATGAGATATGCATACTTAGCAGAAATATCAGTACTAATTCCCTCTTTTACATTTCCAGAAATAGAAATAGAATATTGATAATTATTGTTTTGCATAAAATTATAAGTTTCTTCATTCACTTTAGAAAAATCAAAGTCTCCAAGTCCAGTTTCATTATAGCTTGCTTTTTCTAAAAATTGCTTTAGTCCATCTGCATTTGCAAATTTTTCAAGTGCAACATATTTAGATTTTGTTTCATCATATTGCGCTATTGGTTCTAACAATACCGTAGCATTATCGTCTATGTTAATATTAGTTAATTTTACATGTATGTTGTCATTCAAATAAATTTTGTCACCATAAGACTCTATTAATTTCATTCCATTACCATTATATTTATTAAATTTTATTTGTAGCATATTTTTTTCATTGACTACTTCAAATTTAAAAATTCCTGGATTAATTCTATATGGTTCAGCGATTGATTCTACTTTTATATAGTAAACTCCATCTGCTAAAACATCATCACTTTCATAAGAATATTGGCTATTTTCAGCTTGTCCTTCTCTTATTTCAATTGTTTTTAAAAAATTTTGACATTGTTCATCTGTATAAACATTAAGATTACAGTTAGTAATTACTTCATTTTGTTCTCCTACTAATCTAATTGTAATCTTTTTTTCGCTTTGATTGAACCAGCTTTCTAATTCTCCTAAATTTTTAAGTTCTTCTTCTTGTTCTTTTCTAGTTCTCTCTACTGCTTCCTGTGCCATTTTGATAATTCCATTATCTCCAAACACTACAGTTATACTTACTCCTGCTAAGATTAAAAGTATTACAATAGTTACTACTAAGGCAATTAAAGTAATGCCTTTTTCTTTCATTTTTCTTGTTTTCATATTTTTCTCCTTTTCTCATGTTTATTTTACTTCATTTGTATATTTTTTATCCCCTTCTTTTTATATTATATACTGTTTCTAAACACCTTATTTTTGACTTTGTATAAAACTTTTCTACAATTTTATTATACTATTTAATATAATTTAGTACAATAGAATCAATTACATTTTGCAACACTTTTTTTACATAATATCTATAATTTTGTATTCATATTATACTACTTCAAAAAACCTAAAAGACACCAATAATAGTATTTAACCTTTCATACTATTATTAGTGCTTTATCATTAAAATATATTAACTACTTGTTTATATTAATTTTACAATTTCTTCTTTTGATTGTACACCAACTGTTCTTCCTGTTTCTTGTCCGTTTTTTACTACAACAAATGTTGGTATACTCATAACTCCATACTTTTCTGCTAACTCTGGATTTTCATCTATATTCACTTTTGCTACTTTTATAGATGTTTCCATACTTTGTGCTATTTCTTCTAGTACTGGTGCCATCATTCTACATGGTCCACACCAACTTGCCCAAAAGTCTATTAATACTGGCATTCTTGATTGTAATACCTCTTCTTCAAAATTTTCTTTGTTTAAATTAATTACTGCCATTGTTTTTTCTCCTTTCTTATGGATTTTATCCATTTGTTTTATTTTATATTAAATTACACTTTTTATGCAATTTATTATTAATATTTTTCATGATATTTTATAAAATTTTTGTTACCCTACTCATTACACTTTTAACTTTTTAAAACTGCTAAACCTGCTAAAGCTCCTTCATATATTGCTTTACTAATTTGTAATAAGCCACCTGTACAGTCTCCGCAAGCATATAACCCTTTTACTGTTGTTTGCATATTTTCATCTACTACAATATGATTATTTTCTATTCTAGCACCTATCTTTCTAGCTAGGTCATTACTAGAAGCTGTTCCTTGTGCTACAAAAACTCCACTAATTGGAATTTTTGTGTTATCTTCAAATTCTACTTCCTGGATAGTACTATCTCCTCTAAATTCTCTTATTTTTTTGCTTGTTACTTCTATTTCAAGTTCTCTATTTTCTACCATTTGTTCTCCATTAGTTAATATGATAACAGAGTTTACTACTGGTTTTAAAGCTTCCATTTCATGAATTGCATAGTTTCCGCTTCCTAGTACTACTACATCTTTTCCTCTATAAAAAAATGCATCACATATAGCACAATAACTAACACCTTTTCCTTCATATTCTTGTATTCCTTTAATGTTAGCTACTTTTCTATTTGTTCCTGTTGCTAATATAACTGATTTTGCCTTATAATGTGAATTAACTGTTTCAATTTCAAAGCTTTGCATGTACTCTAATGCTACTACTTCATCTTCTATTAATTCTACGCCTAAGTTTTGTGCTTGTTTTATTCCATTTTCATAAAGTTCTTTTCCTGAAATTCCTTCTGGAAATCCATAATAATTTTGTATATATTTTGTTTTTCCTAAAGCCCCATTTCCATTTGATAATACTAAAACAGATAAATTTCTTCTTTTGGCATAAATAGCAGCAGAAATTCCCGCAGGTCCACTTCCTACAATTAGTACATCATACATTTTCTTTCCCCTTCCTATCTTAAATTTTATAATTTGTGCTTATCATTTTTTACTAATTGAATAGAATCCTTATTTTTTTGCAAAGTATTCTATCTAGTTTTTACATTATATTTATCTTTTTACAAAATATCATACAAACTTTTAAAATTATATTCTTTCTCTTTTAAATATTCAATTACCTTTGGCAAAGTTTTAGCAGTTAACTCTTTATTTGGTGCATCATGCATTAAAATTACTACACTGCTTTTTCCCTTACAAGTAGATTTTAAATTTTTCATAACTTTTTCTTCTGTATCTGCTCCATTTGCATCATTGGTAAGTGCATTCCAGTCTAAATAAGCAACTTTATTTTCTTCTAATACTTTTTTAGCTTTTGTTTTTACTTTTTCGTAATATCCACCATTAGAACCACCTGGAAAACGAAATACATTAGATTGATAATTTGGCTGTTCTATTGCTTTTTGTATTAATTCATTTGTTTTATGATATTCTTCTAATGGCTTATTTTCATTTGCATATATATTTTTATATACATGTGAGTATCCATGATTTGCAATATAGTGCCCTTCTTGATAAGTTCTTTTTAATATTTCTGGGTTTGATTTTACCATCGTTCCTAATACAAAAAAGGTAGCTTTTACATTCTCTTTTTTTAATATATCTAATATGGTTGGTGTTATATTGCTTGATGGACCATCATCAAATGTTAAAAATGCCCTTTTTTCATTTGATGTATAAATGTTATTAATTGCTGTTATTTGTTCATTATTTAATTTAAAATTGTTTTTGCTATTTTCTATTACCTCTTTTGGTTTTTCTTGTGGTTTATTTTCTTCTTGATTTGTACTATTTTGTTCTGGCTGCTCTTGCTTAGTAGTATATTTTGCTAATTGTATACCAGCAAAAATTGCTAGTGCAATAAGTAAAATAGCAATGATAACAATTATTATTATATTTTTTTTATTTTTATTATTTTTTACTGTTTCAATTTGATACATTATCATAAAAAGCCCCTTAAATCGACATAGTTTTCTTTAGTATTATATACTATTTTTTGAAAATTTAACAGTCAATTTAAGGAATTTTTTAATATTTGTATTTTCCTATTTTATTTCATCCACATTATCTATTAGTTCCTTGCATTCTCTCCAGTTAGATATTTTTATATTATCATAATCACACGATAATTTTTCTAAGATTTTCTTTGTTTCGTCTGTAGAATTTAAATCTACTACAATTACATCTTTTACATGTTCTTCTTTCCCATAGAGTAGTCTAAATAGAAATGAACGTACAAATCCTTCTATTTTCTTTTCTTGGTTTTTGGCAGCTATAATAACATATATGCCATCTGCTCTTAAGTTTGTGTATGTATATGTATAAATAATCGTTTTAACAATTTCAAACAAGCCATATAAGGCTAAAACCCATAATATTCCACTTAAAATATAATCTCCCATTTGTTATATCCTTTCGCATAATATTTTTTTATATTTTATGCATTTTTACTTTTTTGGTTACTTTTTATGTTTTAGAAGAATTTTGTTAAAAGCATAGTATTTTAAAATTGTTTATGATATAATGTGAAAGGTTGTTGCCTATTTTAGGCATAATTTGTTATATACAGAAAATTTTAGTTTTTCTGTTTTAAAATATATTATAGGGGTTGAACGTTTTGAAATTAACACAAGATGGAGAAGTATTAGCAGAAAATAAAGTTTTAATTTTATACATCTTAAGTAAAATAAATGAGCCTATTACAAGCGATAATTTATTAAGATTAATTTTTTCTGTAATGGATATGAATTATTTCTATTTTCAACAATTTTTATTAGATTTATTAGAGAAAAAATTTATTGTTTGCTTTGAACAAGATAATAAGCAAGTTTATCAAATTACAGAGCTTGGTAAGACTACCTTAGATTTAACAAATGATATCTTACCTGGCATTATTAAATTAAAAGTAGATACTTCTTTTGAAAGTGAATTAAAAGAAACTGAGGAAGAAGATTCTATTATAGCTGAGTATACTCCTAAAAGTGAAAATGACTATATGGTAACATGTAAAATAAATGAGAAAAACAGTTGCATTTTTGAAGTAAGTGTTTTTGCAGGTTCTCGTGAAGAGGCAAAAAAGATTGTAGATAATTGGAAAGAAAATGCTTACCGCATTTATCCTGAAATTTTAAATTCGTTAAATAATTAAAAATCTCCTAAACTAAGTTTTTTCTTAGTTTAGGGGATTTTTTTGTTCTTCCATTAATGTATTACCTATATTTTCCTATGTAAAGCAGATAGCATTTGTGAAAACTTCTGCATTAAAATTGTTTATGAATAACTTTCTAATTATAGAACACCTAAACTCTTAAGCACATCTTCTAATTCTTCAGCTGCAATTACTTGTGCCTCTTGCTCACTTCTTTGTTTTACTTCTACTTGGCTATCAGCAATTTTTTTACCAATTGTAATTCTAACTGGAACTCCAATTAAGTCCATATCATTAAATTTTACACCTGGTCTTTCATTTCTGTTGTCTAATAAAACATCAATTCCTAAGCTATTTAACTTTTCATATAAATCGTTTGCTGCTGCTTTTTGCATTTCATCTTTTGGATTAATTAATACAATTCCTACTTTATATGGTGCAATACTCATTGGCCAAATAATACCTTTTTCATCATGGTTTTGTTCTACTACTGCTGCTATTATTCTTTCTACACCCATTCCATAGCATCCCATCACTACTGGTTTTAATTTATTTTCTTCATCTAGGTAATTTAGGTCTAAACTTTCAGAATACTTGGTTCCTAGTTTAAAGGTATTTCCTATTTCTATTCCTTTTTTGAATACTAAATGTCCATGGCATTTAGGGCAAATGTCTCCTTCTACTACGTTTTTAATATCTGCTACTATTTGTGATTTAAAGTTTTCTACATTTACATTTTTATAATGATAGTCTGTTTCATTAGCTCCTACGATAAAGTTTTTCATATTGCAAATGCTTTTATCCATAATAACTGGAATTTCAATACCAATAGGTCCTGCAAATCCCACTTTAGCTTTTGTAATTTGCATTACTTCTTCTGCCTCTGCAAGCTCTACTTCGGCATTTACTAGTTTACTTACTTTTACTTCGTTTACATCTCTATCTCCTGGTACCATGCATGCATAAAATTGATTATTTGCTTTATAAATAATAGTTTTTACAAATTTGCTTGGCTTTTCATTTAACAAATTGCTTACTTCTTCAATGGTACCTGCATTTGGTGTATGCACTTTTTCTATTTGTTTTGCTTCTTCTGTATTTTCATTTTCTTTATCAATACACTCACTAATTTCTATATTAGAAGCATAATCACAGCTATCACATAATACTAAAATATCTTCCCCAACATCTGTTACTGCTTGGAACTCTTCTGATAAAAGTCCACCCATCATACCAGTATCTGCTTTTACTACTACATAGTTAAGCCCTATTTCATCAAAAATTTTGTGATAAGCTTCAAATTGCTTTTGATAAGATTTATCGCATTCTTCTTGGTTAATATCAAAGCTATAAGCATCTTTCATGGTAAATTCTCTTGTTCTAATTAAGCCTAGTCTTGGTCTTACTTCATCTCTATATTTATTTCCAATTTGGTATAAAGTATATGGAAAATCCTTATAAGAGTGTGATTTCATCATGGCGGCTAATACAAAAAATTCTTCATGAGTAGGTCCTAATACATAAGGTCTACTGTATCTATCTTTTAATTGGAATATAGATGGACCAAAAGCTGCATATCTACCTGATTTTTCAAATGTTTCAATTGGAAGTAACATTGGCATAGTTACTTCTTTTGCTCCAGCTTCATTCATGTGTTTTCTAATAACCTCTTTTACATTTTCTACTACTTTTTGTCCAAGTGGCATTTTCATGTAAATACCATTTCCTATTTTTTTAAACATTCCACTTTTTACTAAAAGATTACCACTAACAGACTCTTCATCTTTTTGGTCTTCTCTTAATGTATAAAAAAAACTATTACTTAATTTCATTTTTATCTTCCCCTTCATTTTGATTTTCTTGTTCTATTTTATTTTCTTCACTTAATTTTTCCTTTTCAGGTAATTTCGTATTTTCTTCTAGCTCTTGTTCATTTTGTTCTTGATTTTCTTGGTTTTCTTCTATAATTTCATCAATAACAATTTGTCTATTTTGGTCTATTTTATATCTTGGTAATTCTGGCAATTGCTCTAAACTAGAAATCCCAAAAATTCTAAAAAATTCTTTTGTTACACCATATGTTCCTGGTTTTCCTGGTGCATCTAGCTTACCATTTTCTTCAATTAGACTATAATCTAATAATTTATAGATAGTACCATCTGAATTTACACCACGAAGTTGCTCAATTTCGGCTCTGGTAATACGTGGATTATAGGCAATAATAGATAGTGTTTCTAAAGCTGCTTGTGATAAATTTGGCTTATTTCTTTTGTCTAATATAGCATATAAATATTCATAATATTCTTGTTTGGTGCACAATTGATAAGCTTCACCAATGCTAATAATTTGAAGTCCTCTATCTACCTTACTATATTCTATTTTCATATTTTCTATTGCTGTAATAATTTGTTCTGAGCTTGATTCTAATGCAGACATTAGTTCCGTAATTTTTACTTCTCTACCTGCTGCAAATAAAATTGCTTCAATAACACCTTTTATTTTATTTATTTCCATTTTTGTACCTCTCTATACTATAAACAAAATGAATTTTCCTTCAATATTATCACACAGATTAGCCCTTAAGTCAAGAATAGTTGACATTGTTTTTGGCTTATGATAAGATAATAACAGTTTAAAAGAGATAGGAGTGGTTTTTAGTATGGCTAATAATGAAAATATTCCTAATAATGATGAGCATAAAAAAATAGAAGTGGTTACAGGTAACGGAGATTTAAACATTTCACCTGTTTATAAGCATTTGGAGGTGCAAAAACCTAAAGAAAAGAAAAATACTACTATTGTTATACCAGAGGTAAAAAATAATATTTCTCATAAAAGTTCTAATGAAACTGAAGAAATAGAATCATCTAAAGAAGTAGAAGAAAATAAAGAAGCTAATTAAATAGCTTCTTTATTTTCTTCTATCATATCTTGTTTTTGTTCTTCTTCATTTCCTTCTTGATTTGCAACTTCTAAGCTAGATACAGATACTTCATAAGCAATTTTCTTTTCTACTGTTCCGTCTTCATATTTCTTTTCGTATTCTCTTGATTGCACTCTACCAATAATTCTTACTTCTGTTCCTACTGGAACATTTTCACAAAATCTAGCATTTCTTCCCCAAGCAATACATGGAATATAGTCTGATTTATTATATGCTCTATTTACTGCTAAAAGCACATCTGCAATTTCTCTTCCAAATGGTGTTTTACGATAAATTGGTTTTTTACAAATAAAACCATCTAAAATTACTTCATTTGAAACTTGATCTTTTCTAACTTCTATTTCTTCACTTTGATCTTCTAAAAATTCAATGTCTTTTGCAAATACTGTTAAAATTAGTTTATTTCTTTCATGGTCATAACTGTTATATGATCTAAATTGTCCATCAATTTTTAAATTATCTCCAATGTTAACATCTCTTATTGTTAATAATCTTTCTGAGATGGTTACTGGAATCATGTCTGCATTTCCACTTAAACGTGATACACTTAAGTCAAATATGTAGAATTTTTCTCCATAAATTTCGTGACTAAATTTTTTTTCACTTGTTACCTTTCCAACCAATACTAAATGGTTATTATCATCATAATTTGTGTTCAATTTAATTTCCTCCCTACATTTGTTTCTTATTTAGTTTATTCATAGTACGTATAATTTAGACTTGTTATAGCCTACATTTTATATTATACTATGTTTTTTTGGATTTGTCTACATAAAATGTTATTTTTTTCTTTTATTTTTCTACTTTTTTCCAATTTATAGACTTTCTACCTACTAAATAGAGCTATTTATATAATAATTTTAGTCCTATTAATTCCATTGCACTATACGTATTTTCATTGTGTTCTAACTCCAATTTTAATTCTTGTGGTTCAACTACTTTTCCTTGCACATTTTGTATATTTCTTTGAATACACACCATTATTTTATTTTCTTCTATACTAGATGTTGTAATAGTTGCTTTTGAGTTAAATCCATAGGTAATTAGCTTAAAACTTAAGTCCTCTAATAAGTCTAAATTTTCTTGTATATCTGTATTAAAAATAACATATTGTGCACTTTTAACCATTTGCCTTACTTGCTTTTTACTTTTTATTACCTTTTCCCCAATAAGAACTGTTTGAAATTTAATGTTTTTTAAATTTTCTAAAGAACTTTCTTTCAAAAAGAAAATTTGCTCCTTTGGTATTACCTTTTCTAATTTTTGTTTTAAATAACTTTCTTGCTTACTTTTAGTTAAAACTCCAATCAAAGACATCTTTAAAGCTCCTTTTTTATCTGCCTGTAGTATACCACCAAAAGAAAATGTTTATTCAAATAAATTACATTGTTTGTAATTTTTGGGTTCCTGTTTCATCTATTATATAATTTCCTTGATAAATTAATTCAGATACTGTAACTATTTTATATCCTGCTTGTTTTGTATTTTTTAAAAGCATATCTAAACTATCTGCTGTATGTGTTGTTCCATTATGCATTAAAATAATAGAACCATTTTTTAGTTTTCCATCTAATCTTTCCCACATTTGGCTACCTGTTAATCCAGTATAATCTAAAGTATCTAAGTTCCACTGAATTGGCAGATGGTTTGCTGTCTTAGCTGCTCTAATTACCGTATTATTATATTCTCCATATGGTGCACGGTAAAGAATCGTTTGTTTTCCTGTTAACTTTTCTACTTTATTAGAACATTCTTGAACTTGTTTTATATTTTCTTCACTACTCAAATTATTGACATGCGGATGTGTATTAGAGTGGTTTCCTATTTCATGCCCTGCTGCTGCTATTTTTTTAAGTGCCTCTGGATATTTGTCTGCCCAATCTCCTACTACAAAAAATGTAATTTTTACTTGATTTTGTTTTAAAGTTTCTAAAATACTATCTATATCATCTGCATTCCATGCACAATTCATAGTAAAAGCTAACTTTTTTTCTTGTGTTTCTACACAATAAATTGGTAACTCTTTTCTATTACTAGAAGTTAGGATACTATTATGATCATTTTCTGTTATGGCAAGTGCAAATACAAATAAGGTTACCACTGTACCAAATGCAATTAAATAAGATTGTATTTTTTGTTTGTTAAAAACAATAAACATATATTTTTAAGCCTCCTATTGTTTGTTACTTAAAAATATATGCTTGTTTTATTTTTTTATGACTAATGTTTTTTACTTATGTTTAGAATATAATTCTAAATTTATTTTTTTATTTACTAGCTGTAAATTCTGTTTCTTCTTTTACTAATTGTGCTTCAATTTGTTTGTTTAGCCAATTGCTTGCAACTTCATTAAATTTACTTTCTGTTTCTGTTAAATACACTTTTAAAGTTGGGTGTTCTTGTAATTCTGCTATCATATTATTTTGCTCTAAAATATTTTCTGCTTTTTTTGCTACATGTTCTCCAATATTAATAATTTCTACTTTTCTACCAAGTTGCTTATGTATTACTTGTGTTAATAAAGGGTAATGGGTACACCCTAAAATAAGGGCTTCTACTTTTTTTAATGGTTTTAAATATTCTTTCATGACAAGTTTGGCTATTTTATTGTTGTACCAACCTTCTTCTACCATTGGTGCAAGTAGTGGACATGCTATTGCTTGTACATTAG
>CAMSEM010000042.1 GCA_947057505.1 uncultured Clostridium sp.
ACATAACAAACTCTAAGACTTTTGTTAGTAAACTTACTGAGTATGGTGATTTAGTAATAAAAAATAATGCTTTAAAAACAGCACTTACTTATTTTATTTAGTTATACCAACTAATTTAGTATTAAAAAAGCACTTCAACTTTGTATATAAGGTTGAAGTGTTTTTTTTAATATACATAATTTTGTGGATTATATAATACTCCATTTACTCTTACTTCTAAGTGTAAGTGTGGTCCAGTTGAGTTACCTGTTGAACCTACTTTTCCTATTACTTGCCCTTGTGATATGGTTTGACCTGCTGATACATTTAATTGACTGCAGTGAGCATATAGTGTTTGTACGCCATTTCCATGTGTGATGATAATCATTTTTCCATAAGAACCATTATAACCTGCTTTGCTTACTGTTCCAGCAGCGGCTGCTTTTATTGGAGTACCAGTAGGGGCAGCTATATCTAACCCTCTGTGTGGTGTACTACGTATACTTTCTCTACTTCCAAATCTAGACATGATAATTCCAGAAATCGGTCTTACCAAACTGACTCCTAAATCTACTTTTTTACTAGAACTTCCTGATACATAACCTGATGATACATTAGCTACGTAAGTAGTTTTTGGCTTAGGTGCTGAATATAATTTAGATACACATTTTTCTACTGATGTAAATTCTTTGGTTTGTGTATCATATTTTTCAATGATACCTATGTTGTTTTTGTTTGTACTATTTTTCTCTTTTAATTTTGCTATTACCTCTTCTGCTTCTTCAAAAGTAGCTACATATAGTTTTTCTTCTCTGCTATCTGTAATGGCATAATATTTATAGTATTGTGTACCATTTTGAGTTACTTTGTTATATATTTCCTCCTCATTTGGTGTAATATCTTTCTTTAGTAAGCAAAGTGTGTACTCTGGTACAGAGTCTATTTGCCTAAATGCTATTCCCTCTTCTTGTTCTCCTTCCATATAGCTATTAATTTTATTTTGTAATTCACTTTTGTTTTCTGTATAGCCTATTAATTCTCCATTTAAGCTAACTGCATAGGTTGGCTTATAAAAATAGGCAACTGCTCCTACAATAAGAAATGCCGATATAATGGCTAATACAATTACTTTTATGGATGTTCTAAAGAACATTACAACCTTTTTTAAAGTATAAATTGTAAACACTCCCATCTTTTTTTATTTCTTTACTATTTTATCGCATTTTTTAAAATTTTACAAGATGTTTTGGGAAATTTCGTTTAGATACTAGTAAGCATTTCAGTTGCTTTACTTCAAACTCCTTGTAATATAGAATTTTATAAGTGGAGCGAGTTGTTCTTATTATCTGTGAATTGTAATTAATTACTATTCTGCAAAAAAATAAAACTCATTTTAGATTTATTTTAAATCCAAAGTGAGTTTTTCGCTATTTTTTTCTTCATTGCTCGGGGTTTTATTCCCCTAATTAGGGTGACTGACCACCGTCCCCAAAACCGTTATTGTTGTAGTTCGTCTTTAACAGTTTGAATTTCTGTTACAGTTGCTTTTTGTGCAGGTTGATAGTAACCTTTTGCTTGTGCTACTTTAAATAATTCATATTGAAAACTTTCATCATTGTTTCTAATTTGTTGAAATGTTTGTCTTAATTGCATATTTTCTGCTTCAGAAATTGCAGTTTGATAAGCAGTTAAATCTGCTTTTACACTCCCTAATATGTCATTTACCATTGTTTTTTCGTCCATCTTTTTATTTCCTCCTTATTTTTATTCACTTAAAAAAGATAATAATTTTTGTTTTGTGTTTAGAGCATCTTGTGCTGACTTTGCAAACATTTGCTTAATTTGTGGATCTACAGCTTGCGAAGAAAAAGTATTTAATTTTTGATATGCAGTTTCGTGTGCTCCTATTAAGTGTCTTAAATGTTGTAATTCTACTTGTGTTAAGTTTGGCATAATTTATCAATCCTTTCTTTTCAAAATTATAATGTTTTATAATACATTTACTTTTATTATTAGCTGTTTTAACTGTTTTTATACAAAAAATAAGACTTTCTATCTATTTTTAAGAAAGTCTTATTTTAAATTTACTTATTATTTTGTTTCTTTATATTTTTGATACTTTATATAACTAATAATTATAGCTAAAATAGCTACTACAATTGCTACAATAATTGCTGTTTCATAATAACCTGTTTGTGGTAATTTACCTTTGCTAATATTTTCTTGTTGCTTATTATTGTTCTTATTTTCGTTATTGTTTGAACCAATTATATTTAAAACTGTTTCATTTTTTGTACTATTATTGTTGCTTCCATTTGAATTATTTGTATTTTGTGAACCGCCTTGGTTGTTTCCTGAATTGCCTGGGTCTTTTTCTGTATTTCCACCAATTTGATTGTTGGATCCATTTCCATCTCCAGAGCTTGCTGTACCATTTACTTTAATAGCAATTGTTTTGTCGGCTACTGGTATATCATTTTTCCCATCATTTGAAGCTATTTTTGTAAAATTAATGTTACCAGTTTTTCCTTTTGCATTTTCTTTTACTTTTAATGTTATTGTTCCAATTTCTTGATCAGTTTTAACACCTGCTGATAGTAACATTGCAAGTAATGTTCCATATTGTTCATTACCTTTTTCATCATTATATGTGATTGACCAGTTGTTTTTTGATGTTATTTTAACATTTTCAAATACATTTTCATCATATTTGAATACACATGAAAGTGTATTAATTCCTAATTCTCCTGCGTTTATATCTGATATTTTTAAGTCAATTGTAATGGTTTTTCCAGCATCTACTTTTGTTGCACTTGGTGTTGCAGTAAATTTAATGCTTGCTGCACTTACAGTTTGCATAGCCATTGCCCCTATAATGATTGCTACTATTATTAATGTAGTTAATATTTTTTTCATTTTTTATCCCTCGTATTTCATATATTTACAATCTTTTTTTGCAAAATCTTACATTAAAAAATAGATTGTATAAGAAATTTTTAATGTAATTTTGTTATTTTGATATTTGTATATCATAAGCATTTGTATAATCAAATGTTGTTGATACATTCAAGTTTGTACTTTCTCCTGGTTGTAATTTTTTAATCCATGGCTCTATAGTTGTCATTGTGTTACCTTCTTTATCTAAAAAAGTAATTGTTATAATATAATCACCTTTTTCTTCTCCTGATTTATTAGTTATACTTCCTGTTAATTTTGTTATATTACCATTTTCAGTTAAAGCTAGGTTTGTTATTTCTAAGCCATCTACTTGTCTAGCTTTTTCTAATTTTGGGTTTATGCTAATTTTGGAGCCATCTTCTTGTACTTTTACTAAATTTTGTGGTTGATTATTATTGTTAATATTTGAAATAATAAAATAAGATGCTGTACAAAGTATAGCTAGTAACATTATAGTACAGGCAATAATAATTACTATTTTTTTGTTTTTCATTTGTATCTCCTTCTATTTTGTGTAATTATATTAATAATTATACACATATTAAAATAAACTTGTCAATAATTAAATTATACCAATTATATAAAATTAATTTAAATTTATTTTATATTATTATAACCATCTTTTTTAAAAAAGTAAATATAAAATAAAAAATGTAATAAATTTGTAATATAAAAAATTGTAACTACCATAAAAAATAAAAAGGTATAGTTGCAAAAATATAAGTATTAAATATTAAAATACTAGTGTAACCACAGTAGATGGAAATGGAAACATAATTGCAAAGGCACCAGGAACTGTAAGAATAACTGCTACTGCAGCAGATGGAAGTGGAAAGACGGCAACAAGTACAATTAACAGCAAGTGGATTAAGTGAATATACAGAGTATTATTATTACATAACAGTAAGTGATGGAAGAGGAGGTACAGTTCAATCAGCTACCCAAGGGCCTGTAAGGACGTTATGCAGTGGCGCAAGCTTAACGTGTAATGGACCATTCGAAGATTATGAGGATTGTGAAGAGTGTAATGGTACTGGACATAGTAGTTATTTAGTTCTAATCTGGGGAGGAGATTTAGATCCCTATGGATGTCCAGATTGTGGTGATTATAATGTATATCCTCGAAATTATGGTTGCTCAATTTGTGCTGGTGGAGAAACTACAGCTACTAAATTATTTTCTATAAACTACTGCCAAACATGTGGATATCAATCAAATGATCCTTATAATATGCATCACCATGATTCTCCTTGTAAAACATGTAATGGTACTGGAAAAGGAACAAAGAGTTATCCAATAAACTGTATACATGGACAAAGTTCAACTCATAAATACTGTGTACATAATCTAATGGAAGAACATGAAGATCTAATTGAATTATGGGAATACTTGGAAAGAATATCAAAAAACATAGCAACACGAACAGACATTACCATTAATAGTAATACTCAAAGCGTAAGTGGAACAACAGAGAATGGAGAAAGCTATAAAATAGCAGTAGGTGATACATTTAAAGTAAGACATAATAATGAATCAATACTTAGGACAATAAGAGTTTCTTGATTTTAGCATGATGATTTAGTAAATTAAATTGAAAAACAACTATCCTAAAAGTCCCCCAACACTAAAATTGTTGGAGGACTTTTAAATCTTTACAATAGAGAGTATCATAAAGTATTAATTGAATTTGAATAGTTCTTTAAAAGACTTTATTCTATACAAAATACTGCGTATACTGGTATTGATTTTATACCATTTACATATCCAAAATTCTTTGTAGATATTCTAATAGCATATTTTGGATTATACTTTTCTTTATATATTTTCAAACTTTTAGATTGAGTATTATCTCCTGATTTTACCTCAATGGGTATAATTCCATCTTTATTATATAGTAAAAAGTCAATCTCAGCCTTATTGCCAGAATTCCAATAATATAAGGATATATTATTAGCTCTAAAAGCTTGTGCAACATAATTTTCTACTATTGCTCCTTTAAACATAAATGTTTCATTTAATAATATTTCTGAAAATTCAATTTCTAATAGAGAAGTTAATATTCCAACATCACTTAAATATAATTTAAATATATCTTCTTGTGCATAGGCTTTAAGTGGTGGTTCTATTTTATTAACATATTTACATTTATATATCATTTCACTTGATTCTAACCAATCTATTGCACTTTCAAAACTTCTTTTGTTAGCACCTTTTTCAATATCTACATATTTAAACTTTTTATTTTCTTTTGCTAAAGAACTTGGAATAGTATTATATACTTTTTCGATCTTTATAGATTCACTATTATTTAGTGTATATTTATTCATATCTGCTAAATATGATATAACAATGTTATTAAGTATATTTTTGTTCCATAATAAGATGTCCTCATTTACATTTTTATATTCTAAAACTGCAGCTGGCATTCCACCTATACATAAATATGCTCGATACATATCTAACAATTTGTCATGTATACTTATTTCTTCTAAGTTGTCATAACATTTCTTAATTTCCTCTACCCACATGTGTTTATCTAATGCATCTAAAAACTCTTCAAAGTCCATAGGATGCATAAATTCAATTTGTACTTTACCTACTGGGAAGGAAGATTTAAATCTACGTATTTTTACTCCTAATAAACTTCCAGCACAAATAATTCTATAATGTAGATTACTTTCACAAAATGCTTTTAAAGAACTAATAGCATTTTCAGACTCTTGAATTTCATCAATAAATACTATTGTTTTTTCAGGAATTATTTTTCTATTTAATTCTAATTCTAATTTTCTAACTTTATTTTCAAAGTTGGAATTTTCTTCAAATATTTTAACAATGCTTGGTTTTTCCATTAAATTTATGTATATATAATCTTCAAATTCGTTTTGACAGAATTTATTTATGAGATATGTTTTTCCAATTTGTCTAGAACCTACAACCATTAAAGGAGTATTAATATTTTTGTTTTTCCAATTCATTAAAATATTATAAAATTTTCTTTTCATTTACATCACCATATTTATTTTACTATTATTTGAATGAAACGTCAATATTTTTACATTTTTTTGATATCACTTAGAAACATGACTTGCGTTTTTTAAATACCACTTTATGACGGATTATGCATTTTTTTGACACCACTTTTTAATTATACTTGTTGAAAGTAGTACTATTTATATTATTTATTTCTAAAATAAAAATAAATTAATTAAAAAAGTGCTTACCTATTGATATATTATAAACTTGTTGACAATCTAAATTCCCCAACGTTAAAGTGCTGAGGAATTTCTATGATTTTAGTGAGTATTTAAATTTTCTTATTCAACTTTGATAAGATTTCTATTACTTTTTTATTTTTCAATGCCTATAATATCTTTTTACCATTTAGTTTAACAGAATATATATGCATATTTACCCATGCTCCATTATCTAAACGTTCAGAACTAGTTAATTCAATCTCTAAATGATCATCATCATTTCCATAAGTAGTAAAAGTACGTTGTCCATTAAAGTTTCTTGGTGGTAATCCACTGGACTCCCCACCACGTTGATAAACATCATGTCCTTCTACTGCCATATCTATATAATAGTAAGCAGAGTTACGTTCATAATCATAAGTTATTTCTATTTTATCTGAACTGCTGATTGGTTGATGATAAATCAATGTAATTCCAGCTGCTTGATTATTGGTTGCTTCATGTTTTAATATAGTTGGTGATGTTTCTGAACTTGGATAAACAATTTTTCCAGATGCATCAGAATTCCAAGTATACATAGACCATAATGTTACAGTAATAGAACAAGAAGCTGATAAATTAGAGCCATCGTTTGTTCTAGCTGTAATGGTAACCTTTCCTTCTGCTTTTGCAGTAACTAATCCATTACTATCAACTGTTGCTATGTTAGTATTGCTGCTACTCCATGTTACAGATTTATCATATGTAGTATCTGGTAAGACAGTAGCAACTAGTTGTATTGTAGAATCAGTGGTTACTGCTGCTGTTGATTGACTAATTGAGATAGATGTTGCTAATTGACGAACCTCAACAAGACACGAAGCTGATAAGTTACTTCCATCAGTTGTTGTAGCAGTTATCGTTACTGTTCCTGCTGCTTTTGGCGTCACCTTACCGTTACTATCCACAGTTGCTATATTAGTATTGCTACTAGACCACGTTACAGTTTTATTACTTGTTGTTGTTGGCGTTACCGTTGCTGCTATATCTAATGTTCTTCCAATGTATAATGTTGCAGAAGTTGGACTTACACTAATTCCTGTTGCCTTTTGAATCACTGTTATTGTACTTGTTGCCGTCTTTCCACTTCCATCTGCTGCAGTAGCAGTTATTCTTACAGTTCCTGGTGCCTTTGCAATTATGTTTCCATTTTCATCTACTGTGGATACTGTTGTATTACTACTACTCCATGTTATGTTTTTATTATTGGCATCATTTGGAGTTATTGTTGCTGATATTTTTAATGTTTGACCTACTTCTATTGTCTTACTTGTTGGATTTAAGCTTATTCCTGTTACTAATTGTTTTACTTCTATTGCTTGTGATACAGTTTCTATTTTATTTCCTACATTATCTACTGATAATACATGGATATAATAGGTTCCTTTTGTTGTCGCGCTTAGATTAATTGTTTCTGGATTTGTGCCAAAGCTTCTTGCGCTATTCCATGCAGTATTTGTTGTTCCTAGTGCTGCTTTGGTGGTATTATATATCCATTTACTATTACCTGTGTGTATTCCACTTTGACTATCACTTTGTGTTACTTTTGCTGTTATTGTTTTACTTGTATCTGTTTGCGTTGTACTTGGTGCTATTGTTGCTGCACTTGGTGGTGTCTTATCTATATTTGTTATATCTATTTCTCTTGTTGCTCCTACATTTACGCCGTCTGTTAATCTTCCTTTTACAGTTTGATTTGCGGTTACTTTTACACTTGTTCCAGCAGTCCATGTTGTACCATTATCTATACTATATTCTATTGTAAATCCACTGGTATTTGTTCCTAGAGTTACTGTTACATTCCCTGCTGTCCACTGTGTTGGTGATTGTGTTAGAGTTAATACTCCACTTCCACCAGTTTCTATGGTAGGTACATAGTTAGTTTCTATATTTTTTACTGCTGTAGTTGTTATGTTTCCTGCTACATCATATACTTCTGCATAGATATTGTATATACCACTAATTAAATTACTTAAATTTAATTCTTTTGTTTGACTGGTTGTTACACCTTTTTGAGTTCCATTTACTGTTTGATAAATTTGTTCCTCAGTTTTGTAGTTTTGTTCTGTAGACTTTTTATAATGCCATACTATTTTTCCTAGTCCGCTTAAGGTGTCTTGTACTTGTATTTGTGCAGTTAAACTTTTAGTTGTTATATTTTTTGCAGTTATACTACTTACTGTCGCTTTAGTTTTATCTATATTACTAATTGTTATACTTTTTGCTTCTCCTGCATTTAGTCCATCTGTTATTCTTCCTTGTACACTGCTATTAGTACTTACTGTTACACTACTTCCTGTTATCCACATAACACCATCTGTACTATATTGAATGTTATACCCTACTGCTGTTGTAGTAGCAGTTACTGTTACATCTTGATTTGTCCAATAAGTTGGTGTTTGTGCTAATGTAATACTTCCTGGAGTTGTAGGTATTGTTTGTGTAGTTACATTAGCTACTGCTGTAGTTGTTACATTTCCAGCCACATCATATATTTCTGCATAAACATTATATGTTCCTGCACTTATACCATCTAGTACTAATTCTTTACTCGTTTGTGTGGTTTCTCCTTTTACTGCTCCATATATTGTTTGATATTCATTTGTTACTTTGGTATAGTTAACTTCTGCAACTTTTTTATAATACCAATTAATTTTACCAATTCCACTTAATTGGTCTTGTACTGTTACTTGCATTGTAAATCCTTTTGTTGTTGAACTTTTTGTGGTTACAGCACTTGCAGTTGGAGGAGTTTTATCTATATTGCTTATTACTAAATTTTTGTTATCTCCTACATTTATTCCATCTGTTAGTCTTGCGTATACTGTACCATTATTAGGCATTACAATACTAGTTCCAGATGTCCATGTGTTTCCATCTATACTACATTGTGAAATATAGTCACTAGAATTACTAGTTACCATGACTGTTACATCTCCATTGGTCCATGTACTTGGCTTTTGTATCATGGCAATTGTATTTTGACTTGATGGAACTTGTATAGTTTCTATACTAGCTACTTGTGTTATTTGCTTATTTCCAGCCACATCATATACTTCTGCATAAATATTATATGTTCCATTTTGTATATTTTCTAGTACTAATTCTTTATTGTTCTTAACTACCTCGCCTCTTTGAACACTTCCTATTGCTTGATATTCTTGACTAATTTTTGTATAGTTCTCATCTGCTACTTTTTTATAATACCAATCTATTTTGGCAAGTCCACTTAAAGAATCTTTTATTGTTAGATTAGCTGTAAATCCTTTACTTGTTACATGTTTACTTGTTATTTGACTAAGTTCTGGTGCTACTTTATCAATGTTTTCTACTTTTAAGGTAACAGCTTCTCCTACATTTATTCCATCTGTTAGTCTTGCATATATATTGGTATTTTGAGCTACTGTTACTGTATTTGCTTGGGTCCAAGTTGTTCCGTCTAAACTGTATTGTACTTGGTAGTCCATACTATTTGATAGAAAGTCTACCTTTACATTTTCATTTGTCCAATATTCTGGTGTTTGTGTTACATGAAGTATTTGCGAAGTATTAGAATCTGGTAGTTTTTCTGTTTCTACTAGAGTGATTGGTGTTTCTACACTATTTCCTGCTACGTCATATACTTTGGCATAAACAGAGTAAATTCCTGATGGTATATTATTTAATTCTAATGTCTTATTTTCTTCTTCTATCGAACCTTTTTGTGTTCCATTTAATTCTTGATAATTTTGTTCTATTCTTGTGTAACTTTCTTCTTTACTGTTTTTATAATACCATTCTATTTTAGCAAGTCCACTTAATGTGTCTTGAACTGCTATTTTAGCTGTTATACTTTTACTTGTCTTTTCTTGCAATTCAATATTGGTTGCTGTTGGAGCTTTTGTATCTATATTAGAAATTGACGCTGTTATACTTTCTCCTATATTTACCCCATCTGTTAGTCTTGCATATATAAATCCGTTTGATTCCATTTTAATAGCTGTTTTGTATTTGTTCCAGTTTTCTCCATCTAAACTATATTCTATTTGGTATCCAGGTACCTTGGTTTGAATGGTTACAGATATTCTTTGGTTTGTCCATGTAGTTGGGTTATAGTAAATAGTAACATTGTCTTCTGTTAGA
>CAMSEM010000043.1 GCA_947057505.1 uncultured Clostridium sp.
AGAATTGCTGCAAAAATATTCCAAAAGTAGCTTGGTATGTTAACTATATTTTTTAGTTTTATTCCTAATTTTTTTCCAATGGATAAAAAAATAATTTGGAAGAAGCATACTAAAAGTGGGAAGAGCCAAATAGAATTTTTAGTTAATATTCCTGCTCCTATTCCTATACTAAAGCTATCTAATGATAATGCTATTCCAAGGGTGATGGCTTCTTTACTGTCAATATGTTTTGAGTTATCTATATCATAACTTGCTGGTTCTTTTAATGCTTGACATAATAAGATAAAGCCCATGAAAATTAGAATGATACTGCCTAACCAATTAGTAATGAATGGTGGCAAACAATTTCCAAATACTTTTCCAATTATAATAGCTAACGTGCTTACTATAAAAGAAATAAACCATAGTATTATGGTTGCTTTTGGAGAGATTTTAATTTTTCTAATTCCATATGCTATTCCTATTCCAATAGAGTCTATACTCGTTGAAAGTGCAAGCATTGCTAAAGTAAGTAACATAAAAATACACCTCTTTATATTTTATGTTAATTTTTGAAGCTTGGTTCCAACATTTTAGTATTTAAAACTCATAAATTTATATGATTTCCTTTTCAAATATCACTTATTGCCTAATAAATTCTAACTTATCCTAAAAATCAAGTGGTATTTTTTCGTTTTAACTGTTTTTTATAATATCTTTTAAGGTTAGCATTGCCTTATTTACATATTTTCTATTAATTCCAATAAATGGTATATTATATTCCTGTATTTGATCAAATAATTTTTGCATAAATAGTCCTTTTCTATTTTGCATTCCTTTATTAGTATATATATAGTTAACGCAACAAGATGGTGACTGTTCTATTCCCATAACAGCTAAAACTTTATAACCATTGTCTTGAATATTTTTTATTTGCTGAGCTGTTTGATTAGCTAATGTTTGACAATGTTTATTAAAATCATGATTATCATACTTTGAAATTCCTTTTGGTTCTCTAATTAAAGAATTATTGAATTTTGCTTCTGCACAAGGCATTTGAATAATGTTAATGTCATTATCAACTAACAATTTAACTATTGGTTTTATTGTTCCCTTCCATTCATATTTTACTATTCCTTGTGCTTGATATGCTTGTGCCAATAAACAAAATGGAACAAATACAAATTTTTTACTTCTATTACTCATTAATGATAATCTCCTATATGTTTTATATCTTTAAAATCTTCAATACATTTTTCTACTTTTTCTAATAAATAATTTCGATAAACATTCACTACTGCTTCTATTATTTCTTTATTTATATCTTCTTTACTTAATGGACATCCTAATAAGCATTGTGGTTCTATTGTTTTTGGAACCATTCCACGCATTAATAGTTCATTTTTTAATTTCCAATCATCTTCTAAATTTTCTAATGGATATTGGATATCTATTCCATATTTATGAAATAATTTTCTATACTCTTCTAACATTTCTTTTTGTTCAATAGCAAATATTTGACAACTTCTTGCTCCGTCTACTACTTCTTTAACATTATATTGTTTGCATAATATAATGGAGTTAACATACATTGATGTTCTACAAGCTAAACAATTAAATTGAGATATACTTATGTTTCCAAAATTATGATAAATCTCATTTATTTCATAGTTATAAAATGGATAAATCATAGTTCTAAAAATAGGACTTATATCTTTCACACCCAATAAAACCACTTTATCGTTTCCATATTTCCTTATTAATCTTGTAGATGTATTCTTTGCATTATTGATACCTATTCCACAAGAATTTTCATAAGTGATTAAATATACTTTATAACCTGCATCTAAATATCTAACAGTAGCTAAAAGAGAATCTTTACCACCAGAAAATAGTACTATAGCTTCTTTCATTTTTTTTTTCCTTTTCTATTTTATTTAAATTTTATCATATAGAAACTTTAATAGCAACTTTTACTCTAAAAAAGTCAGGATTTAGACTTATCTAGTCCTTCTCCAAGATAAAATGTTTTATAGATGCTTAAAGCTCTTACAAACCATTATATGCAACTTTTTATTTTTTACATTAAGTATGCACTTTTACCACAAATAAGAACGTCCCTAAAGTGACAAACTGCCACTTGATTTTTATTTGTTTTTGATATAAGATATAGACGTTAAGCAAGATTATTGGAGGAAAAAATGAAAAAGTATTTATTAAAGGATTATATTCATATTTTAGAAGAAAAAGGGTTAGTTGAGGAGATTCCTAGTAATATAGATTTTTCTAATTTGGAGAATACTGTTATTGAACAAATTGCACATAATTCTAAAAATGTAATAGCAAATACACTTTATATTTGTAAGGGAATTAATTATAAGGCTAGCTATTTGGATGAGGCTATTTCAAATGGTGCTATTTTTTATGTATCTGAGAAGGAGAATGTAACACATACTGATTTTCCACACATTGTAGTAAATGATATACGCAAGAGCTTGGCTGTTATTTCATGTATGTTTTATGATTTTCCTGCTGAGAAAATTAATATGATTGGTCTTACTGGTACTAAGCGGAAAGTCTACTACTGCTTACTATGTTAAAAGTATTTTAGATAGTTATATGAAGAAAAATAGTCTTCCTGATACTGCTATTCTTTCTTCTATTGATACTTATGATGGCAAGGTATTGAAAGAGAGTTTAATTACCAGCCCAGAGTCTATTGATTTACAAGAGCATATTAGAAATAGTGTGGATTGCAATATTCAAAATTTTGTTATGGAAGTTAGTAGCCAAGCATTAAAGCTTTCAAGGGTTTTTAATGTTTACTACAAAGTAGGAGCTTTTTTAAATATTTCTGAAGACCATATTAGTAGTATTGAGCATCCAAATTTTGAAGATTATTTTGAGTCTAAGTTAAAGTTTTTTGACCAAGTGGAAACTGCTTGTGTGAATTTAGATGCTGATTTTGCAGATAGAATTTTAGAACATAGTAAAAAAGCTAAAAAATTAGTTACTTTTAGTACTAAAAATAAAAATGCTGATGTTTATGGATATAACATTCAAAAGGAAGGTCATACTGCGATTTCTTTTCGTGTAAAGACTGCTACTTTTGAAGAAGATATGCTTCTTACCATGCCTGGTTTATTTAATGTAGAAAATGCTTTAGCTGCCATTAGTATTGCTATTAGTTTAAATATTCCATTTTCTAATATTTATGAAGGTTTAAAGGTGGCAAGAGCAAGTGGTAGAATGGAGAGCCATGTGAGCCATGATGGTAGTATTATTGTAATTGTAGATTATGCTCATAATAAGCTAAGTTTTGAGAAGTTGTATGAGTCTACTAAACAAGAGTATCCAGATAAAAATATTATAACTGTTTTTGGTTGCCCTGGTGGTAAAGCTCAGCTCCGTAGAAGAGATTTGGGGCTTTTATCTGGTAAAAATTCTACTGTTACTTACTTAACAGCTGAAGACCCTGGTCCTGAGGAGACTGTAGATATTTGCAAGGAGATTGCAAGTTATGTAGAACAAGAACATGGTGCTTATGAGATTATAGAAGATCGTGGTGAGGCAATTAGAAGGGCTATTTTAGAAAACCCCAATAGTATTATTTTAATTACTGGAAAGGGTAATGAAACTAGACAAAAAATAGGAAAACAATATATTCCTTGCCTTACTGATACGCAATATGCACTTGAGGCATTAGAAGAATATGCAAAAAAATAAACGATTCATTTATAATCGTTTTGGTTTGACAAAAGTAAAATAGTAGTTTTATCAAGGTCAGTAGCTTCTATTAGTTTTAAAGCGAATTGAGGTGGGGACCAACTACATAAGAAACCGTAAAGCAAAATGCTGAGATACAATTTGCTTTACGGTTTCTTATGTAGCTGGGGTGAGCAAAAAACTAATAGAAGCTACTGATTTATCTTAAAACGATTGAATAATTATTTTAACTTAATAGACAATAACTTACTAATACCACTTTCTTCCATTGTAACGCCATATACGGTGTCTGCTACCTCCATTGTTCCTTTTCTATGGGTAATTACTAAGAATTGTGTTTCTTTGCAGAATTTTTTTAAGTATTCTGCAAAACGGTATACGTTTACATCATCTAATGCTGCTTCTATTTCATCTAACACGCAAAATGGTGCTGGATTAATTTTTAATATGGCAAATAGTAAAGCTATTGCAGTAAATGCTTTTTCTCCACCAGATAATAACATCATATTTTGTAGTTTTTTTCCTGGTGGTTGTACACGAATGTCAATTCCACATTCTAGAATGTCTTCTTCGTTTTCTAAGATTAATTCTGCTTTTCCTCCATGGAATAACTCTGTAAATACTTCTGTAAAGTTTTTATTAATTAATTCAAATTTTTCTTTAAATTGTGTTTTCATAGTGTCTATCATGTCGTTTATTACTTTTCTTAGTTTTGCTGCTGTATTTTCTAAGTCTAACCTTTGTTCTGACATGAAGTCATATCTTTCTTTTGTTTTTTTGTATTCTTCAATAGCATCAATGTTAATGCTTCCTAAATCTCTAATTTTACTTCTTAAGCTATTTACTTGTTTTTGTGCTGCTGCTACATTCGTTGGCTTTGGAAAGTCATTTGCAGCATTTGGTGTTAACTCATATTCATTCCATAAGTTTTCTGTTACTTGACTTAAGTCTTGTTCTACTTTTGTTTTCTTTACATCTAGTTTTACAATTTGCTCTTTTAAGTCTTCTAAAACACTAAATTGACTTTCAATTTCTTTTTCTGTTTGATTTAGTTTTTCGTTTTTAGCAATTCTTTCTTGTTTTAGGTCTTCTATTTTTTGAGAGCTATTTTCTACATCTTGTTTAATTTGTTCTATTTGTGCTTCATACTCTACAATTGCCTTTTCTAACTCTTGTGTTTCCACTGCTATTTGAGAAATAGCTTTATTTTTTATTTCAATACTTTCTTTTTGATTTTGTATGTCTTGCTCTATTCTTTCTACCATTTCATTAATAGAACTTTCACTTTCATCAAATGAACCTACTGAAATTTTTAAATTTGTAATGTCTAAGTTTAAGTTGTCTATATAGCTTTGACTATCTTTATTATGAATAGCAAAATTTTCTATTATTTTATTTAGCTCTTCTATTTCTTGTGTTAGTTTTTCTATTTTAATTTTGCTTTCTTCTTTTTGTTTGATGTTTTCTTCTTTTTGTTTTTGTGTATTTATAACATCTTGTTTTAATTTTGCAAGTCTTGTTTCTAGTTTTGTAATAGATTCTTCCATTGCTACCATTTTTTGTTTTTCAGTTGCGTAGCTAATATCAATCTCTTGCATACCTTTTTCTAATTTTGCGGTCTCTTCAATACTGTCACCTATTGAAACTGCATATTCTTCTTTTTCTTTTGTTTTTATTTGTATTTCTTTTTCTAGTTTATTTAATTCTTTTTCTAGTTTTTCTATTTCCCTGCTTCTTCCTAAAATATTAACTGTTTTATTTGGTGTACTACCACCAGAAATAGAACCTGTAGAGCTAATAATATCTCCTTTTAAAGTAACAATGCGGAAAGAGTATTTATCTTTTTTAGCAAGTGCAATAGCTGTGTCCATGTCTTGTACTACTACTGTTCTTCCTAATAAGTTAAGCACAATCTGCTCATATTTTTTGTTACATTTTACTAAGTCTGAGGCAATACCAATAACCCCTTCCATTTTAGTTAATTTTTCTAATTTTTTACCTTGTATAGAAGATATTGGTAAGAAAGATGCTCTTCCTAAATTATTTTTTCTTAGATGTTCTATTAATTTTTTTGCATCTTGCTCTGTTTTGGTTACCATATTTTGAAGGGCTTGTCCTAAGCACATTTCTATGGCAAGCTCATATTCTTTATCTACTGAAATTAGGTTAGCAAGTACACCTTCTAATCCTTGTTTTAAATTATTATCTTTTTCGCATTCTAATAGTATAGATTTAACAGCTTTGTGGTAACCTTCTTTTTCTTTTTCAGTTTCTACTAAAAATTGATGTCTTGCTTGTTTCATTCTTTGCTCATAAGTAAGTTTATTTACTTGCTCTTCATATTGTTTTAATTTTTGCATTGCTTCTTCTTTAGCTTGTATACTTTTTTGCAAATTGCTTTGTTCTTTGTTTCTTTTAGCTTCTAGTTGATAAAAACCTTTGGATAATTCTTGTTTATTTTCTCTTGTTAAGTCTAATTCTGAAATTACTAAATCTATTTCATTTTTTAATTGCTTTTCTTGCTTTTCTAAGTTTTCATAGTTTGCATCTTGTGTATTTAAACTTGCGATTAACTCATATTTTTGGTCTGTATTTTGTTCTACTTTTTGTTTTTGGCTCTCCATTTCTAGCTCTTTTTTGGATAATTGTGCTACAAGTTTTGCAAGTTCTTCTTCTTTTTCAGCAAGTTCTTTTTCAAATTTTTGTTTATTAGAACTTAAATTTGTTTTCTTTTCTAACTTTTGTTTTTGTTCTTCTTGTAAGTCTATAATTCTTTGTTTTACTTCTTCTATTTCTTGCTCTAATCTTTTACTATTTGTTCCATTATTTTGAATTCTTTCTTTACTAATTCCTATTTCAGAGCTTATTTTTTCTATTTTATTGGTAGATTCAAATCCTAAGTTTTGCATTTCTTCAATTTTCGATGTAATGGAATCTGCCTCTTGCCTTAATGCCTCTTTTAGTGCTTGCAAATTTTGCATTTTTGCATCTTCTTGTTCTTTTTGCGTAACAAAAATTTCTTCATCTTTTATTAATTGTTCTAGTTTTTCTTTATATGTGGCAATGTTATAAATAAATAGCCCTACTTCAATAGATTTTAGCTCTTCTCTTAAGTCTAAAAATTGCTTTGCTTTTTCTGCTTGTAATTTTAATGGTTCAATATTAGACTCTATTTCTGCTAAAATATCGTTAATTCGTAGTAAATTTAACTTGGTTTGCTCTAGTTTTTTTTCAGATTCTAGTTTTCTTGTTCTATATTTTACAATTCCTGCTGCTTCTTCGAAAATATGTCTTCTATCTTCTGATTTATTACTTAAAATTTCATCAATTTTCCCTTGCCCAATAATACTATAGCCATCTTTTCCAATACCTGTATCCATAAATAGCTCTAAAATATCTTTTAAACGACATGGGGTTTTATTTATCATGTATGCTGTTTCACCACTACGATACAATTTTCTTGTGACTGTTACTTCTGAATATTCTATTGGTAATTTTCCATCTTGATTATCAATAACCATTGAAACTTCTGCAAATCCTAATGATTTTCTTGCTTGTGTTCCAGCAAAAATAATATCTTCAGACTTTGCACCTCTTAAAGACTTCATGCTTTGTTCTCCTAATACCCAACGAATGGCATCAGAAATATTACTTTTTCCAGATCCATTTGGTCCGTATTACAGAAGTAATTCCGCTTTTAAATTCTAAGACTGTTTTGTCTGCAAAGGATTTAAAACCTTGCAATTCTATTCTTTTTAAATACATCTTTTTCACCTAATTTTAGTTATTTTTAGACTGTTTTCATGTTTAAAGTATATCGTTATTTCTCCAAAATGTCAATTATATAAAGATAGTTTACTCTTCTATTCTTTTAGCAATTTGTTTACATTTTTCTATGATATTGGCTACATTTACATGCTTTATTTGCCTGTTTTCCATTAATACATTACCTTTTACAATAGTAGTTACTACATTTTTGCCACTAGTATTGTATACTAAGTTAGAAATTTCATTTAAGTTTGGTAACATAGTAATATTATCTAAATTTTCTTTCACATCTACTAAAATCAAGTCTGCCTCTTTGCCAACTTCTATACTTCCTACTTTTTCTTCCAATCCTAATAGTTTAGCACCATTAATTGTGGCCATTTTAATAGCATCTTTTGCGGTGATTCTAGCTTCGTTTTCATGAATGCCACCTTGCACTAAACATGCTACTCTCATTGCTTCAAACATGTCTAAATTACTGCCTGAACCTTGTCCATCTGTTCCTAGGGCTACATTAATTCCTTCTTTTAGATATTTAGTCGTGTCTGCAATTTTACAACCAAGCCTTAGGTTAGAAACTGGGTTATGTGCAATACCACAGTCCATTGTTTTTAGTATTTTGATATCTTCATCTGTTATTTTTACGCCATGTGCTAATATGATATGAATGCCATCAAAGTGTTCTTTTAGAACCTCCGCTGCTGGTTTACCATGTTTTTGCTTGATGTCCTCAATTTCATCTATACTTTCTAAAAAGTGTACATGTACTGGCAACTGATATTGCCTTGCTAAGTTTGCTACTTTGTTTAAACATTCTTTTGAGCAAGTATATAAACCATGTGGTGCAACAGTGTAGGTAATTAAATCATCTTTTTCATCTCTTGTTTCATAAAAATCTTTAAATTCTTGTATTCTACTTTCTAGGGCATCATCTGTATCTATAATTGGTCTTGTTAATACAGCTCTTACTTTGCTATCTAGCGCTGCCTGTCTTATTTGTTCTGGCATAAAATATTGGTCATTAATGCAAGTGGTACCTGTTGCAATCATTTCTATAAATGAAAGCATACTTGCATCATAAATATCTTCTCTTGTTAGTTTGTCTTCTTTTGGCCATATTTTTTCATGTAACCATTCATATAGGCTACAGCCTTCTGTGGTTTCTCTAAATAAACTCATTGGAATATGGGCATGTGTGTTAATAAGCCCTGGCATAACAATGCAGTCTTTGGCATTTATTGGATAGGCATTTTGAGATTCTTCTATTTTGTCTGCAATTTTTGTAATTTTTCCTTCTTGTACTAATATTTCTTTTGATTTTATCACAGCTTCATCATTTTCAAATAATAGTACTTTTCCGTTTTTGATTAATAAGTTTTGCATAAATTTTTATACCTTTCTCATTTTTTCTTTATTTTACTATACTTTTTTTATTTTTACAATGCAGAGTAATAAAAAAATCACTCTAAAAGTAAATATTCAGTAGTTTTATCAAAATAGGTAGCTTTTATTAGTTTTAATAATTACTCACATTTTAAAAGAATTTTGGAACTTACATTGCCAACTTTCCTTTTTTGTAGTATGATTATTTTAACTTACAAAAGAGATGGAGAAAATACATGTTTGAAGAAAAATTTGACTTTTATAGTCCTGTTAGTTTAAAGTCATATAATTTAGACCAAGTAATGCGTTACCAATTAGATGTGCTAGAGCGCCTAGACCCTTTTACTAGAAGGCATAGCGAAAATGTAGCTAATTTATGTTGTAGAATTTGCGAATATTTAAAGTGTAGGCAAGCATTTACCATACATTGCACAATTTGTGGTTATTTACATGATGTTGGAAAAATGTTTATTCCCTCTGCTATTTTAAATAAACCAACAAGACTTACTCCTGAAGAATATGAGGTGATGAAAAAGCATACTACTCTTGGTTATGAAATGTGTATGAAGGATTTAAAGCTTCGCCCTTATGCTCTTGCTGCTTTAGACCATCATGAAGCTTTAGATGGCACAGGCTACCCTCATGGAATACGAAAAAAAGAAATTCCTTATGAGGCTCAAATTGTACGTGTAGCAGATGAGTATGATGCTATTGTTACCAAAAGGCAATATACTACCCATGTTAATATTTCTGAAACTTTAAAAGAGCTAATTAAGGATGCTAAACCTGATCCTAAATTTCTTGCTTTAGATAATTTAGCCGAAAAAGAAAAAACAGGGAAAATTAATGGTACAGTTTTAAGGAAATTATTCAAGGTTGTTATTGATGATACCTTGTACGAAATTAGTGGTATTGTGGATTATATAGAGTATTTAGAGCAACAGATTAAACGTTTAGAATTAATACAAAATTACCATAAAAAGGCTGACCGCTCTAATAAAGAAAAAACAAAAGATTACTATCATGAAGGGATGAGATTACTTTTTCATGATGGGGAAAAT
>CAMSEM010000044.1 GCA_947057505.1 uncultured Clostridium sp.
ACTGACGGGTTAAAGAAAATACCTCCTGTCAGAACTCCAAACATTACAACCAGTAGCAGTAAAAATATTTTTTACAATAACAAGATTATAATCTTTGCGAACTGTTAACGCTAAGCAGTTGGGTTCTGGAAGACTATTATTAGAAGAAACATTGTTATCTATAAAAGTTGTTTCTTCTTTACTTTCTAAATTTACATTAGAAACAGTATTGTTAAGTTGATTATTATCTAAAGCATTTTTATCTAGCTTCGTTTCTAACATATTTTATCACTTCTTTCGTAAAAAAACTATACAATTTTAGTATAACATTAGAAAAGACATAAGTAAAGAAAAAATAACAAAATAATAGAATATTTTTTTGTAAAACTTTACAGAATATTCCTAAAATGGTATAATTTGGAATAAGGAAAGAGGAAATAAAATGGCAAAAAAATATCTAGAAAAAAATGTATTAGAAGCAGCAATAGAAAGACTAGAAATTATATTCCAAAATTTTGAAAATGTATATTTTAGCGTTAGTGGTGGAAAAGATAGCTCTGTTATGGTACAGCTAGCCAATATGGTAGCTCAAAAAATGAACAAAAAGTTTGATGTACTATTTATAGACTTAGAAGCACAATACCGAAATACCATTGAGCACATAGAAGAACTAAAACAGTTATCGCAAATTAGAAATTTCTACCATATTACATTACCAATAGCTTTAAGAAACGCAGTATCTGTTTTGCAACCAAAATGGATTTGCTGGGAAGAAGAAAGCAAGCATTTATGGGTAAGAGAGATGCCAAAAGATAGTATTAATATAAATAATTGCCCATTTCCGTGGTTTAAAAAAGGAGAAGAATTTGAAGAATTTATTATTCAGTTTGCTAATTGGTATCAAAAAAAATATAAAGGAAAAGTAGCATGTAGTATAGGGATTAGAACAAATGAAAGTTTAAATCGTTTTAGAACAATTGCATTTCAAGATAAAAAAATCACCTTTAAAAATTATAATTGGACTACTAAATTAAGAGTAGGAGACAAACACATTGATGTTTACAACTGCTATCCTATATATGATTGGGCAGCAGAAGACATTTGGGGAGCTGTAAGTAAATTAGACCTAAAATTTAATTATATATATGAATTAATGTACAAAAATGGATTAAGCATTTATGAACAAAGGCTCTGCCAGCCCTATGGAGATGACCAAAAAAATGGATTAAATCAATTTAAAGCTCTAGAATATGATACATGGAGCAAAGTACTAAATAGAGTTAATCGGAGTAAACTTTGGAAATATTTATTGCAAAACAACAGCACTTGGCAATATTAAATCTTGCAAACCAGAATTTATGTCTTGGCAAGAATATACAGTGTTTTTACTAGAAAGTATAGGGATTTACAATAGAGACCTAATGTTACACTATTATAGAAAAGTTAAAAAGTTTATGATTTGGTATAAAAATAAATTTAATACAAAAATAGAAGACATACCAGATACAGCAGAAATAAAATTAGAAAGTAAGAAAAAAGTTATTTCATGGAGAAGAATAGCAAGAGCAATTGAAAAAAATGACTTCTATTTACGAAGACTATCTTTTGGTCAGACAAAAAATGATGATAGAGAATTAATGGAATTAATACACAAATGGGACAATCTTTTAAATAGAACAACCTTAACAGATGATAAAACATTACAAAAAATTATTGAGGAAAAATGTAGTTAAAAAGGAGAAATAAATATGGTTATAAAAATAACAAATAAAGATGAAAAATTTTATCAATATATGGGAAAAATATTTGGGTCAAGAATTGTGGAAAAACAAACAAACGATAGAATTTATGATGATAATAACAAAGATTGGTATTTATTTGTAGAAGATGAAAAAGTAAAAGCATTTGTATCAATTAACAAAAATGTAATAAAAAATGTTTATACCATTAAAGAAAAATATTTAGAAGAAATACTAGAAAAAGTAAAAAAAGAAAATTTTATAAAAAAAAGTATTGTAACAAGCTACTATAAAAATATTTATGAAGGATGTGGATATAAAATTATAGAAAAAACAAATTATAAAAATTTTGTAACAATTTATATAGAGAATGAAGAAAAAGAGGTAGTAAATCAATGAGTCAAATAGAATTTCCAGTATTAAATGTAAAAATGGTAGATATTAATAAAGTAGTAGCAAATGACTATAATCCCAATAAAGTAGCTCCACCAGAAATGCAATTATTAAAACATTCTATAGAAGAAGATGGCTACACACAACCAATTGTAACTTATTATGATAAAGTAAGAGATGTTTACATAGTAGTAGATGGATTTCATCGTTATCGCTGTGCTAAAGAATATTTTCATTTAGAACAAATTCCAATTGTAACCATAGATAAAAACTTAGAAAACCGTATGGCAAGTACTATTAGGCATAATAGAGCAAGGGGAACTCACCAAATTGTAGATATGTCACAGATTGTATTAACATTAACTAAGAATGGGTGGACAGAAAGGCAAATTTCAAAGCATTTAGGTATGGAACTAGATGAAATTATTAGATTAAAGCAAATTACAGGATTAAAAGAACTATTTTCTAATCATACATTTAGTAAATCATGGGAAGAATTCGAGTCAAATGTAAAAAGAGGTGTAGATAATAAGGGTAATTAGTAAAAAATAGTAAATAAAAAAGAGTTTAGCAAAGATGTATACAATGCTAAGCTCTTTTTCAGCTTATAAATTAAAATTATTTGGTAACAATTCTTCTAAAAGCTTTTTGTCCAACTTACCATCTCCATAATACATATAAATTGGAAAATCGTTAGAACAAAACTCAAAAATAAATTGCCTACAATAACCACAAGGTGCAGTGTATATAAGCTCATCTTGGCCACCAACTACAACCAAAGCCTCAAACTCTAATTCACCTTCTGAAATAGCCTTTACGAAAGCCGTTCTTTCAGCACAAATAGACATAATTCCATCATTTTCAACATTGCAACCTGAAAATACTTTACCACTTTTGGTAAGTAAGGCACAGCCAACTTTGTAATTAGAATATGGTGCATAAGCATTTTTCCTTGCTATTTTAGCAACTTCTATTAATTGATTTAAATTTATCATAAAATACCTCCTTGGGGACGGTGGTCAGTCACCCTATTTAGGGTAACTTAGGGACGCATCTATTATAACATAAAAAATCAAAAACATAAATAAAAAAATAAATTAAAAAAAATTGGAAAAATAAAAACAAAAAAAACACACATACTAATAATGAAAAAAATAGTACCATTAAACTATTTTTAATTGTAAAACTTTATGGTATTACAATCAAGAGTTTAGTTTCATTAAATTGTGCCAATAAATATTGTGTACATAATAGAAAAAACTAAGCTGTAAAAAAATCAAATTAATGGAGAAAGGTGTAAATATGAAAAAAAGTATTTGTTATTTAATAGTAACTATTTTTATTATTAGTATAGTACTTTTGAGTTCTAATGCTGTTAGAGCAGCAAGCTTAGATAACATTCAAGTAGAAGTTAGCAAAAATAAAATAGCTCCAGGAGAAGAGGTGACTGTAACTACTAATTTTGGGGCAGAATTAGGTGCATATACAGTCGAAGTGGCTTATGATAACGCAATTTTTGACTATGTTAGTGCACAAGGAGGGGCTGCAAATGACCTAGGAACAAAAGTAAAACTTGTTTATCCAAATGAAATATCAACAAATGAAACAAGAACAACTGCAAGTATTACATTCAAAGCAAAAGAAAACATTTTAGCTGCAAATCCAACAGACTTTGCAATTACCCTTGAAGGACTAGCTGGCACAGACCCTACAAACACTTATGATGACATTACAACACCAATTAAAAAGGATATTCTAGTAGAACCAAACTATGTAGATTATAGTTTAAATTTAGAATATGAAGGTGTTATTGAAGCTAATGTAGCAAAAGATATGAAATTAATTACTGCTTCAACAATGGGGAAAAATTATGACCATGTTAGATTAATAGCAGACTTAACAAAAGAACCTACAGATCAAGCAACAGCTAAATTACTTGCAACTAATCAAGCAGGAAGCACAGTAGATTTACTTCAAAATGGATGGGGAGAAGCAGATGGTTATTCAATAGGTGGAAAAGATGTAAAACAAGAACTAGTATTAAAAGGTGAATTTAGTCAAATTGGTGACTATGCAGTTCATGTAAAACTAATTGATAGAGATAATTCAGATGCTATAATCGTTGAAAAAACATTTAATATAACAGTAGGAGAAAAGAAAATAGAAAATGAAGAGACTATAACCAAACCAGAAAATAAAGATGAGGAAGAAAAGTTACCAGAAACATTACCTAAAACAGGTAATACACAATATGCATTTATAGCAATTGCAGTAATAGGACTAACAGCAGGATATTATATGATAACAAAAAAAGATAAAAAGAAATAGAAAATAAGTAAAAGAGGCTATATATAGAGCCTCTTACATAACTTATCAAAAGAAAAAATCCAAAAAAATTGGAATTTATGAAAGGTACGTATTATGAAAAAGATAATTGGAGGTATATTAATAGTTTTTATTCTTGCAATTATAGGTTATACTATTTATGGAATATATAAAGAAAATACAATAAAAGATTATCAAGAAAAACAAGAAAATATACAAAATAATAATATTGAAAATAATAGAGATGAAGAACTGAAGATAGAACAACCTAAAGACTTAGAATTAGTAAAAAAAGAATATAAAGGCTATAAAGTAGCAGCTAAATTAAAAATAAAAAAGTTAGATATTGACACTTATGTATTAGAGGAATATACCAAACCAGCAATGGAAATCGCTGTTGCAAAATATTTTGGACCAAACGCAAATGAAGTAGGCAATTATTGTATTGCAGGACATAATTACATTAGAAAGAATATGTTTAGTAAATTAGGAACACTAGAAGTAGGTGATATGTTTACTTTAACAGACAATTATCATGGGGAAACAAATTATATTATTTATGATAAATATAAAGCAAAACCTACGCAGACTAAAGCTCTATCACAAAAAACAAATGGCGAAAAGCAAGTAACACTAATTACTTGTAGCGACTATTCTAAAAAAAGAATCATCATCAAAGCAAAAGAAAAATTATCACTTTAGGCAGTTTGTAACTTTCAGGACGTACTTATTTGTAACACTTTTGTTACCTTAAGAGACATTTTGGGGAAATTTAGATGCATATTTTTTTAACTCTATCCCCTTTGTAACAATTTTATCACAAATAAGTACATACTCAAAGTGACAAGAAAGGAACATAAAAAATGCATTTAAAAAATAAAAAGTTATGGTTTATCTTAATATTTATTATGATTTCTCTAATTATTATTTTCTCTTTAGTACTTTCCACATTTAATAAAGATGTTGCAGAAGAAAGAGGGGCTATATCAAATGAATTTCCACAAAACTACAAACCTTATATAGAAGAATTAAAGAAAAGTCATCCTAATTGGACATTTAAAGCACTTTACACTAATTTAGATTGGAATTATGTGATAAGTAAAGAAAATGTTTATGGAAAAAATTTGGTGCCAAAGTCATATTCTGATGCTTGGAAAAATACAACACCTGGACAATATAATGTAGAAATAGATAAAGGTTGGGTAGATAGTTCTAAACAAGCAGTAGAATATGCAATGGACCCTAGAAATTTTTTGAATTATGTTAGAGTATTTCAATTTGAGGAACTATCATATGAAAGTTCTAGTAATACAGTTGATAATATAGAAAAAATATTATATGGTACAGAATTTTATAATAGAATAGTAGAATACAAAACAGAGAGTCGGAAGCAATGTTATTATGAACAAAAAATATTCGGATTTAATTTTAATTGCTGCTAAAACATCAGATGTAAGTGCTTTTCATTTAGCCTCAAGAATTAAACAAGAAGTAGGACCATTTTTATCACATAGTTCTATTAGTGGAACTGTAGAAGGATACAAAGGATTATATAATTTTTATAATATAGGAGCTACCAGTTCTAGTGAACCTATGGGGGCTATTAAAAATGGACTTAGGTATGCTAAAGATGGAAAAGGTGCAAGCACTGCTACAAAAAATAAATATTTAATTCCATGGAACACAAAAGAAAGAGCAATTACTGGTGGTGCTATTTTTATAGGCTCTAGCTATATTAATTTAGGACAAAATACAGTATATTTGCAGAAATTTCATGTAAGTGATAAAAGTGGTACAGAACTTTTTTGGCATCAATATATGACAAATGTATTAGCACCATATAGCGAGTCAAGATTAATTTATGATGGGTATTCTAAAAGTGGAATATTAAATTCTTCTATTTCTTTTATTATACCAATTTATAATAACATGCCAGAGCTACCATGTACTAGCCCTAATATTTTGAGTAAAGACTTTATACAAAACAGTGATAAAGTGTATGCCAAAGTTTCTGGTGGTTTAAATGTAAGAACAGGACCACGGAACTTCCTATGAAGTATTAACAACTGTTAAAAATGGAGAAACTATGACTAGAATAGCAAAAGGAAGGCAAAGTGGAGAATTATGGGATAGAGTAAAATTAGAAAATGGATTAGTAGGCTACGTTTTTCAAAATTATGTAGAAAAAATAGAAGAGATAGAAGTTACAAAAGTAAATATATCTTTAGACAATACAACTCTACAAAAAAATGAAAGAGTAGATTTAAAAATAGAAGTATTACCACAAAATGCTACAAATAAACAATTAACTTATACTTCAAGTAACGCTAATGTAGTTAGTGTAAATAGTAATGGAAGATTGTTTGCGGTAAGTGCTGGAACAGCTACTATTACAGCTAAGTCAAGCAATAACAGAGAAGGAAGTATTCAAGTAACGGTATATAGTAAAGTAATAGGTATGCAATTAAAAGAAGATGAATTATGTATGCAAATAGGAGAAAACTATACAGTTACACCAATTATTATCCCACCAGATGCTAGTAACACTAAAGTAAACTTTGATTCTTCTAATAAAGAAGTTGCGACCATAGATAAAAATGGAAATATAAAAGCTATTGTAGAAGGAAGTGCTAAAATTATAGCACAAACAGAAGAAGGAAAATTTAAGCAAGAAATTGCACTTACTGTAATACCAAAGTTGGAAGAAGGTACAATTATTTTTGAAAATGAGTTAAAAGTAAATGGAAATCAAATAACAGGAATACAAGAAAAAACTACAGTAGAAGAAGTATTAAAAAAAATAACCACCTCTTATACTATAGAAATACAAAATGGGAATGGGGAGAAATTGAAAAGTAAAGATTATGTTGGAACACAGAGCAAAATAAAAATATATGATGGAGAAAAACTAATCATAGAATATCGTATTATTATTTATGGTGATCTTAATGGTGATGGAAAAATTAATAGTATAGACTTATTAATATTACAAAGGCATCTTTTAGAAATACAACCATTATCAGGATTATTTTTTAAGGCAGCCAATATAGACAAAACTGGAAAAAGGCCATCTTCTGTGGATTTATTAAGAATACAAAGACATATACTAGAAATAAAAGAAATAGAACAACTATAATTTGTAGATTACAAAAAAATAGTAATATAAAAATGAAGATAAGGTTAACCAAGAAAGGAATGGAACTAACTATGAAAAAAGTAAAAGCAATTTTTATACTATTGATAGCACTATTAGTAAGTTACTTATTAGCAAGCACTGTAATAGCACAAGGAGAATATATTTTACTAAAAACCAATAAAGAAAAAGTAGAAGTAGGAGAAGAATTTAATGTATTTATTCAAACACAAAATGTAGGAGTAGCTGCATGTAATATAAGAATTTATTTTGAGCCAGATAAAGTAGAACTTATTTCCTCTCCTGAAAATAGTAATATAATAAATAATACTATTCTATATACCTGGTTTGATAAACAAGGTGGAGTAAATATAAAAGAAGATACAATATTAGCACAGTTTCAATTTAAAGCAAAAGAAAATGGGATAACAACCTTTGATATACAGGGTGAATTTTATGACAAAGAAGAACAAAATATTCATACAACTATTGAGCCATTAGAAATTATAATTGGAGAACAACTAAATGGAATAGATACTCAAATATTACAAGAAAAAAGAAGTGAAAAACAAAATAATACTAATTTAGCTATTTTACGTTTAAATCAAGAAGGAATAAATCCAGTATTTCAAAATGATATAAAAGAGTATTACCTCACAATAGGAGAAGACATAAAACAGATAGAAATTACAGCAATTCCAGAAAATGAAAATAGTAGAACTAAAATAGAGGGGAATGAAAATTTAAAAATAGGTATGAATATAATTTCTATTAAAGTATTTTCACCAAATGAGCAAAAAGAAACAGAATACAAAATATTTGTAACTAAAACAGATGATAAAGAAAAAGCAAATGCCAATTTGGAAAATTTAGCAATAGAACATATTACCTTGACACCAGAATTTGAAAAGCAAACAACAAATTATGAAGTTACAGTAGAAAATAATATAGAGGACTTAAATATTTTGGCAATTCCTGAAAATGAAAAAGCAAATGTAAAAATAGAAGGAGAAAAAAGTTTAAAAATAGGCAACAATTTAGTAAATATTATAGTAACAGCACCAAACAATATTACTTTTAAAAAATATGTAATATATGTAAAAAGAAAAAGCAAAATAGAAACAAAAGAGGATAGAGTAGAAGAACAAAAAGAAAATACAACAGCACATAACATAATAGAAGCAAATATAATAGATAATAGCAAAGAAATAGAAAATGTAGTAGAAGAAACAAAAGAAAACGAAACTAAAAGTGGATTATGGATTATTTCAATTGTAATAATAGTATTAGTAGTTAGTGGGATAGTTGTTATTATGAAAAAGAAAAAAGCATAAATAAAATATCAAGAAAACATTGAATCTATAAGAGAATTATAACATTCTCTTATAGGTTTCATATTCTGGCATATAAGTTTTTAACATTTGCCAAAAACCTTTTGCATGAATTTTATATTTTAAATGGCAAAATTCATGTAAAACTATATACTCTATAATTTTTCTATCATATTTTATAATATCTGGATTAATCACAATTTTTTTATCAGCAGTAAAACAAAAACCCATTACATTATCTTTTAGCCTTTGTAAACAATAATCTTCTGGTGCAAAGCCAACCATTAATCTTGTTTTTTCCATAACTTTTTCTATTTCTTGTTCGGCTATTTTGTCATAAAGTTTTTGTGTTAATAATTCAAAAATAGAAGTTGTTTCCATTTTTTGGTATTTGCTAGGAAGAATTACTTCAATAATGCCATCTACTAAATTGATAGTAGGTGATTTTACACATTTATAATATAAATGAACTGGGCGAGTAGCACCTAAAATAGAAATAGTTCCTTTATTGATATAAATATTATTTTGCTCTTGATATTGTTTGATTTTTTCTAGAATCCATTGTCTTTTTTCTTCAATAACAGCTTGAATTTGTTTTACTCCTTTTCCTCTTGATAATACTTCCATCTAGATCGGAAGAGCACAC
>CAMSEM010000045.1 GCA_947057505.1 uncultured Clostridium sp.
TATCTGCGGCGGTGCATTTTCGGGATATTGCGCCTGCCTGTTCCTCACATCTTCTTTTTTTTAACTTAGTAAACATTTAAAGCATCAAATTCAATTCGAAGCTCTTTAAATGTTTTGATTTTGAACTTGATGACATAGTAAAGTTCAAATGCCACGCATATGAGCACTGGTGTTCAAACTATGATGGATTTTCTTCAATCCCATAAATCTGAGCTGTTACAATATTTAAGCTTTTTGTTTTCATGTGAATTCCTCCTTAAATTTAAGATAGGTAATATACTACAATGGCATATTTGCCAACATTTTTATTGTATCATGCTTTGCATTTTATGTTAATTAAAGTAGGCATAAAAAAGTTTGGTGATTAGACTTCCTAAACTCCAATAATAGAAAACCCATTGTCTACATGAATTACTTCTCCTGTTACTGCAGAAGATAAGGTACTAAATAAAAAGCTTGCTACATCTCCTACTTGTTTGGTTGTTACATTTTGGTGCATTGGTGCTTTTTGTTCTACTACATTTAAAATAGTTCCAAAGTCTTTAATTCCTTTTGCAGATAATGTTTTAATTGGTCCTGCAGAGATAGCATTAATACGCATTTTATCTTTTCCAATATCTTTGGCTAAGTATTTTATGCTGGTTTCTAGTGCTGCTTTTGCAACTCCCATTAAGTTATATCCTTCTACTACTTTTTCTGAACCAAAGTAAGTAAGTGCTACAATACTTGCTCCTTCATTTAATAAATCTATTTCTTTTGCAATTCTAGTAATTGCCACTAGTGAATAGGCACTTACATCATTTGCATGGCTAAAGCCTTCTCTTGAAGTATAAATAAAGTCGTTTCTTAAGTCTTCAGTGTTTGCATGTGCAATGCTATGTAAAATGCCATCTATTTTTCCTTGCTCTTTTTTTATGGTTTCTAAGCACTCTTTAATATCTTCATCGTTTGCGACTTCACAGGCATATGATTTAGCTCCTGGAATTTCTGCTACTAAATCTTTAATTTTATCTTCTTTTTCTGATGGGTGATGTGTAAATATAACTTTTGCGCCATTTTCATAGGCAGACATGGCAGCTCCCCATGCAATGCTCCATTTATTTCTAACTCCCATAATTAATATTGTTTTTCCTTGTAATAACATTTGTATTTTCCTCCTTTTTTATTTGTTTTAGTTATAATATGAGATTATTTTCCTATTTTTCGATACTTTTCATATCTATTTTCTATCATCTCTTCTACGTTTAAATGTTTTAAGCTATCTATTTCTTGTTTTAGTTTTTCTTTTAATGTTTTACAAACTTCTTCAAATCCTTTTGGTGTTTCTATTTTATTTTCTTTGATAATTTTATCAATGATGTTTAAGTTTTGTAAATCATAAGAAGTAAGTCTCATTTTTTCTGCTGCTTCTTTACTTTTACTTGCATCTTTATATAAAATGCTGGCAAACCCTTCTGGGGATAATATACTATATACCGCATTTTCTAACATGAATATTTTATCTGCTATGCAAATAGCTAAAGCTCCACCACTTGAGCCTTCGCCTATTACTACTGCAATAATAGGTACTTTTAAGTTTGACATTTCAAACATGCTTCTTGCAATTGCCTCTCCTTGTCCTCTTTGTTCTGCTCCCATTCCTGGATAGGCTCCTGGTGTATCTATAAATGTAATAATTGGTCTTGCAAATTTTTCTGCTTGTTTCATCAGTCTTATAGCTTTTCGATATCCTTCTGGGTTTGGCATACCAAAGTTACGCATCATATTTTCTTTGGTGGTCTTTCCTTTTTGCTCTGCTATAATCGTGACTGGCATCTTATCTAAATAGCCAATTCCACAAATAAAAGATGGGTCATCTCCAAATGCTCTATCTCCATGTAGTTCTATAAATTCTTCAAAGATTTGCTTTATATAGTCTAATGATTTTGGTCTTTGCATTTTTCTTGCAGATTCTACTCTTTCCCAAGCAGTTACTTTCTTTTTCATTTTCTTCTCCTTCTATTCAATCTTTATTTACTATTCAATCTAAGCTAAAGTGCTGATTCTCTTATGCAATGCGAGAGCTGCAACACCAAGGTCAAATGTAGTAATATACTTAACTTAAATAGTACTAAAACTTTACTCAAATATCCCCATGAAATGTCAAAAGCTTTCCTAATACACTTTTTAAGTCTTTTCTTTCTACAATCATGTCAATAAAACCATGTTCTAATAAGAATTCTGCACTTTGAAAACCTTCTGGTAATTTTTGTTTTACTGTTTGTTCTATTACCCTTGGTCCTGCAAATCCAATTAATGCTTTTGGCTCTGCTATGATAATATCTCCTAAACTTGCAAAACTTGCTGTAACGCCTCCTGTTGTTGGATCGGTTAATACGCAAATAGAAAGTAGCCCTGCTTCATTTAATTTTCTTAGAGCTCCGCACAGTTTTTGCCATTTGCATTAAGGAAATAATTCCTTCTTGCATTCTTGCTCCTCCTGACACGCATATAAGAATGACTGGCAATTTTTGTTTAATTGCCTCTTCTATGCAGCTTGTTATTTTTTCTCCAACAACACTTCCCATGCTTCCCATCATAAAATTACCATCCATGACTGCTAACATTGCTTTTTTTCCATTAATTTTTGCTGTTCCTGTTTGTACTGCTTCTTTAATTTGTGTTCTGTCTACTAACATTTCTAATTTTTTTTGATAACCTTCAAATTGCAAAGGGTCTCTTAATCCTATATTTTCATTTATTTCTTCAAAAGTTCCTTCATCTACTAGTTGTGCAATTCTCCTTCTGCTAGAAATACGAAAATGCTTACCACAATTAGGGCAAACACTTAAGTTTGCATGCACATCTTTCTTGTACAAAATTTCTTTACAGTTATCACATTTTATCCATTTGCCAACTAACATTTCTGAAGCTTGCTCATTTTTTGCAATTTCTTCATTTGTATGATTTATCTTTTTTATTTTATCAATTACCATTTTCCTCTCCTATTGTGGGAATTCTTTATTATTTTTAGTTTGAATTGTATTATATTATTTTCTAAGCGAGTTAAGGTTAAATGCTTGTGTTGGGCTTTAGCCCTTACAAAGCATTATATGCGTTAGAAGGGGACCAGCAAGCTAGAAACCGTTGAAGAATTGCACGGATACCAATTGGAACTATGAGATGCAATTCGATTACGTTTTTTTCGTAGTTGGGGCGAGCAAGAGAATAATATAATACAATTCTATAAACATTATAATAACTCCTATTACTTAAAGCATTTCCTTTTCAATAAACGAAGTATCATAATCATTTGTTTGAAACTTTTTGTTATCTAAAATTTGGTAAAGAAAATCTATGTTGGTATCAATCCCTTCTATTACCATTTCAGCAATTGCACTTTTCATTTTTGCTATACTTTCTTGTCTGTCTTTTCCATGTACAATTAGTTTTGCTATCATAGAGTCGTAGGTACTTGGAATGGTATAGCCTTCATAAATAGCAGTATCTATTCTAATGCCATTTCCACCTGGAAAATGTAGCCCTGTAATTTTACCTGGACATGGTGCAAAATTTTTAGCTGGATTTTCTGCATTAATACGACATTCCATACTGTGACCTTTTATTTTAATATCCTTTTGTGAAAATGCTAATTCTTCTCCTCCAGCAATTCTAATTTGTTCTTTTACAATGTCTATGTCAGTAACAACTTCTGTAATGGGATGCTCTACTTGAAGTCTTGTATTCATTTCCATAAAATAATAATTTTGATCTTTGTCTACTAAAAACTCTATGGTTCCTACATTAGTATATCCAATTTGGTTTACTGCATTTACTGCTATCTTTCCCATTTTACTTCTTAGTTTATTAGAAATAATACTAGATGGTGTTTCTTCTAAAATCTTTTGATGATGTCTTTGAATGCTGCAATCTCTTTCTCCTAAAGATACGGCATTCCCATGTTCATCTGCTAGTATTTGTACCTCTATGTGTCTTGGATTTTCTATGAACTTTTCTAAGTAAATACTATCATCATTAAAAGCATTTTTGGCTTCTTGTTTTACTAGTGCATATGCTCTTTTTAATTCTTCTTTATTATAGGCAATTCTAATACCTTTTCCCCCACCGCCACTTGAAGCTTTTAAAATAACTGGGTAGCCAATTTTTTCTGCTAGCTTTTCTGCTTGTTCTACACTTGCCAAAATTCCATTTGATCCTGGTACTACAGGAACGCCTGCTTTCTGCATTGTATCTTTTGCTTTAGCCTTATCTCCCATTAGGCTAATCATTTCTCCTGTTGGTCCTATCCATTTAATCCCAATTTCATTACATACTTTTGCAAATTGGCTATTTTCTGATAAAAATCCAAAGCCTGGATGAATACTATCACAACCAGTAATACAAGCTGCTTCTATAATATGATTTCTATTTAAATAACTTTTAGAAGCTTTAGCAGGTCCAACACATATAGCTTTATCAGCTAATTTTACGTGTAATGAGTCTTTATCTGCTTCAGAATAAATGGCAACTGTTTCTATTCCTAATTCTCTACAAGCTCTTATAATTCTAACTGCTACTTCACCGCGGTTAGCTATTAGTATTCTTTTTAACATCTGTTTTTTCCCTTCTTTTAAATTAATCTCTAAAATAAATGTTATTATACTATTTTCTATGTCAGTTGCACATTCTTATGTGTAACTTCCTAAAACTTAGTCAATAGCAAAAGTCAGCTCTCCTTTTGCTACAACTTTTCCTTCTACTGTAGCTACTGCTTCTCCTATGCCTATTGGCCCTTTTTGTTTGATAATGTTTACTTCTAATTTCAAGGTATCTCCTGGTAAAACTGGCTTTTTAAAGCGTAGTCTATCTATTCCGCCAAACATCGCATTTTTCCCCTTATTTTCTTCTTTAGAAAGGATAGCAACAGCTCCTGTTTGTGCTAATGCTTCTACAATCAATACTCCTGGCATGATTGGATTTTGTGGAAAGTGACCTACAAAAAAAGGTTCATTTATACATACATTTTTGTATGCTATACAAGACTGTCCTGGAACTAACTGTTCTACTTTTTCTACCATTAAAAATGGTGCTCTTTGTGGTATAATTTTCATAATTTCATTAATATCTAACATTGCTATTTTTCCTCTTTCCTTATTAGTAGTTAATAATTTTTTTACAATTTGTATATTGCTAAGTTTTGAAACTTGTGGCTATTTAAATTGTGATTTATCACAATTTAAATAGCTTAAGGTCCCACCAAAAACAAATTTTTCTTTGTTTCGAAAGTGCAAAAGCTCAGTAATATACAGATTTTGTAGATTTTTGCTACTAATTATTTTATTTTGAATAATGGTGTACCATATTCTACTAATTGTTCTTCTTTGACACAGATTTCTACTATCTCTCCATCTACATCACTTTCTATTTCATTCATAAGTTTCATAGCTTCTATGATACAAAGAACATCTCCTTTTTTTACTTTATCTCCTATTTGCACAAAGGCTGGACTTGATGGAGAAGCTTTAGAATAGAAGGTTCCTACCATTGGTGAGGTTATAGTTTTTACATTTTCTTCTAAAACAGGTACATTTTCTATTTTGATAGCATTTTGTTCTTTGTTTGGTATTTGAACTTGTGCAACTGTTTCTTTTTGTTCTTGTTTTTCTTTTTTCATATTGATTTTTGTTCCATCTGCAAGTTCAATGGCTATTGACTCTAGTTTAGAGCTTTCCATTTCTTTCATTAATTGTTTAATTTGCTCGTACTCCATTTTTAACTTCATTCCTTGTATAATATATTTAGGTTTTTAAAAGGTTACCCATAAACCTTTATCGACTCGTCTTTCCTAAACTACTAATTGGTTGAAAAAATTTGAATTTTTTCTTCCTTATTCCTCCCATTTTTTTAAAACAATAGAACTGTTATGCCCTCCAAATCCCAATGAGTTAGACATAGCATAATGAATTTGTACTTCTCTATTTTGGTTTGGTACAATATCTAGGTCACAGTTTTCGTCCTTTACTTGATAATTAAGAGTTGCTGGTACATAGCCTTCTTGCAAAGCTTTTGCACATGCAATTGCTTCTACTGCTCCTGCTGCCCCTAAAAGGTGCCCTGTATTTCCTTTTGTTGAACTAACCATTACTTTTGTAGCATGGTCACCTAGAGCTGTTTTAATTGCCATAGTTTCTGTTTTGTCATTTAATGGTGTAGAGGTTCCATGTGCATTGATATAGTCTATTTGCTCTGGTTTAATTTGTGCGTCTTTGATGGCATTCACCATAGCTCTTGCACCACCTTCACCATCTGGTGATGGTGAAGTAATGTGATAAGCATCTGAACTTACTCCATACCCTACTACTTCTGCATATATTTTGGCATTTCTCTTTTTTGCATGTTCTAATTCTTCTAAAACTAATACTCCTGCACCTTCTCCCATAATAAATCCACTTCTTTCTTTATCAAATGGAATACTAGCTCTTTTAGGGTCCTTAGCTTGTGATAATGCTTTAATGTTGGCAAACCCAGCAATACCAGTTGGTGTGATTGAGGCTTCTGTTCCTCCTGCTAGAATGGCATCTTGGTAGCCATGTCTAATTAGTCTAAAGCTTTCTCCTATTGCATGTGTACTACTTGCACAAGCTGTTACTACACAAAAAGATTCTCCTTTTAGTCCTAAATCAATTGCTACATTTCCAGCAGCAATATTTGTAATACTCATTGGAATATACATAGGAGAGATTCTGTCTGGTCCTTTTTCTACTAAGTTCTTATTTTGTTCTTCTAAAGTATTAAGTCCTCCCATTCCAGATCCAATAATGGTTCCAACTCTTGTCATATCTGTATTTTCTTTTGTTATTCCACTATCTTTTAAGGCTTCTCTTGCTGCTATCATTGCAAATTGGCAAAAGCGATCTAATCTTTTGCTTGCTTTTATTTCAAAGTGTTCTTCTGGATGATAATTTTTTACTTCTGCTGCTAGTTTTGCTTTTTGATTTTCGCTATCTAATAAAGTAATTGGACCAATCCCACATTTACCTTGTTTAATTCCTTTCCAAAATTCTTCTACTTCATTTCCAATTGGAGTAATTGCCCCAATTCCTGTAATAACTACTCTACGATTCATTTTCTTTTCCTTTCTAATTTTTTAAATTTACATGAGCATGCCACCATCTACATTAAGCACTTGCCCTGTGATATATGTATTTTCTTCATTTGCCAAAAAGTAGACTGCATTTGCTACTTCTCTAGCAGTTCCCATTTTCTTTAATGGAATTTGACCCTCTATTTGTTCTTTTATGGTATCTGATAATACGTTTGTCATATCTGTTTCAATAAATCCTGGTGCTATGCAATTGGCTAAAATATTTCTACTTGCTAGTTCTTTTGCAAGTGATTTGGTAAATCCAATAATTCCTGCTTTTGAGGCTGCATAATTACATTGACCACTATTGCCACTTACTCCTACTACTGATGATATATTTACAATTTTTCCATACCTTTTTTTCATCATATAAGGAACTACATTTTTTGTCATATTAAAAGTTCCTTTTAAGTTTACTTCTATAACACTATCAAATTCTTCTTCTTTCATTCTCATTAGTAAGTTATCTTTGGTAATTCCTGCATTATTTACTAGTACATCTATTTTTCCAAATTTTTCTATGGCTTTTTTTACTAATTGCTCACATGATGTGAAATCTATTACATTGCCTTTTATAAATAGTATTTCTATTTCTTGGTTTGCTTCTTTTTTCAATTCATTGGTTAATTCTTCTATATTTGTATTTTCTGAAACATAATTTAAAACTAGATTATATCCCTGTTTTGCAAACTTTTCTGCTACTTTTTTTCCAATTCCCCTTGAAGCACCTGTAATTAGGGCTACTCTTTTTTCTTCCATCATATCTAACTGTATGGTAAAACAACCATACTCTCCTTCCTTTTTATTTATTATTGTACTTTAGCTATTAAATATTTTTGCCCAATGATTGTAATAGGTTATTTAAGTCTTCAACTGTTTGCACACTAAATATTTTCGCACCTTTGCACTGCCTTTTTACAAAACCAGAAAGTGCTTTTCCTGGTCCTATTTCTATATAAGTATCTATTCCTTCTTTTTGCATAGTTTCCATTGTTTTATCAAATCTAACTGGAGATATAATGTGCTTGGCTAAAATTTCTCTTATATTATCTGTTTTGCTATAAAAGCTACCATCTATATTTTTAATAACTCTATTTTCTTTTATTGTAAAATTAGCTTCGTCTAAGCTTTGTCTATAACACTTGCTTGCTGTTTCTAATTTTGATGTATGAAATGGTCCACTTGTATTTAGTTTAATTACTTTTTTAGCACCTATATCTTGTAGATTTATAGTTAATTCTTCTATTGCCTTTTCTTCTCCTGTTACTACTGTTTGACCTAAACAGTTATAATTAGCTGGCTCTACAAATCTTCCTTGTTTTTGTTGCTCCTCACATACTTGCTCTATTATTTTGGTATCTAACCCCATTACTGCTATCATGCTATATTTTTCATTTGGTAATTTATGTGCCATAAAATAACTTCTTTTTTCTAAAAGTTTTATTCCTTCTTCTAAAGTTAAAATTTCACTATTAATCAATGCTACATATTCACCTAAACTTAACCCTACATCAATTTGTGATGTTATGCCATATTTTTTTAGAACAGCTAAAATAGCAAGACTTGTTGTACTAATAGCAAGTTGTGTATTGATGGTATTACTTAGCTCTTCTAAACTTGATTCAAAGCACATTTTAGCTATATCCTTTTTTACCACTTTACTTGCTTTTTCATAAACTACTCTTGCTTCTTCATATTTATCGAAAAAGTCTTTTCCCATTCCCACAAATTGTGCACCTTGACCTGGAAACATAAAGGCTATTTTCATCTATTTTTTCATTCCTTTCGTTTTTTATTTTTCGTAATAAATATGCTATATTTTACTTTACTTTTTCATTTTTTTCTATTAGTCTGACCGGTCAAGTTTAGGTTCAAAACGCAATTTTGCGTTTTCTTAGGGTATCAGCTGTATTCATTGATACTCTAAGATTAATCTTGTTTTAAGGTTCTATCTAAGTTTATCTAAGTTTATCTTATTAGTTACAAATTACTAATAATGCATATAAACAATTAGTCTTATTGACAACAAAAAAAGAGCTTTTAATGAACTATACTCCATTTAGTTGAGTTCATTAAAGCTCTTTCTTTGTCAGTTATTAAATTTTTAATAAATAGTTCCTTGTGGCTGTGTTACTTCATCTATAATTAAGACTCCATTATTTACATTTGCAAATTTTCTTGTACT
>CAMSEM010000046.1 GCA_947057505.1 uncultured Clostridium sp.
AGTTGTCTTTCCTGCTCCGGTATCTCCTGTAATCAGATACAGCCCTTTCTCTCCCAGCTGAGCTATGCGCCCATTTCTGTTGACTTTCTAAGTATACTAAATTTTAAAAAGATTGTCAATACATATTTTAAAAAAAGTTACATTTTTTTGTATTTTTTAAGCTACAATTAATTGATTTATATTTTTTTATAAAATTGATAATAGTATCTTTGAGTGGCAATTAAACTAAGAGCCCCTAGATACTATTATCATTCTATTTAATATTTTTTTATAACAACTTATATATTGCAACTATTTTTTTATATGATACTAATTGTTTTCTTTTAGCACTTCTATTGCTTTTTGTAATTGTGTATCATCTTTTTCTTCTAGCTGCAATTTTTCTTTTGCTTCTTTTGACAATTCACTTTGTATGTCTGGTTCAATTCCTGTTTTGTTAATAGTAGTGCGGTTTGGTGTAAAATATTCATTCGTTGTAATTTTTAGTCCACTTCCATCTGATAATTGATGTAACTCTTGAATAACTCCTTTTCCGTAAGTTTTTGTTCCTACTAAAGTAGCTTTTTTATTATCTTTTAAAGCTCCTGCTAAAATTTCTGATGCACTAGCAGAGTATTCATTGGTTAATACTACGATTGGCATTTTTATGATTGGATTTGTTTTTGCTTTTGTTATTTCTTCGTTTTCTTTTTTATCTTTCGTTATTAATAAAGTAGAACCTTTTTCTGTAATCATATCTACTATATCAATGGCTTCATCTACAATTCCACCGCCATTATTTCTAATATCTATAATTAATTTGTTAATACCTTGTTTTTCTAGTTCTTGATATTTTGTTTTAAATTCTTCTGCACAGCCACCATCAAAGTCTGAAATTGCAATGTATCCAATCTTATTTTCTAATACTTTTGCTGTGATGTGACTAATTAGTACTTTTTGTCTTGTTATTTCTAAAGTTTTTGTTTCAGTTCCACGCAAAATTTCTATTTTTACTTTTGTTCCTGATTCTCCTTTTATTTTATTAGATGCTTCTTCTAGTTGACTTCCTAGATAGGTTTCTTCGTCTATTTTTGTAATAATATCTCCTGGTAATATTCCTGCTTTTTCTGCTGGAGAGTTTTCAATTGGTTTTATAATTGTTATAGCATCTTTTTCTAAATTTTGTGTCATATAAATACCAATTCCTACATAATTGCCATTAGTTTCTTGCATAATTTCTTCCATTTCTTTTTTTGTATAATATACAGTATATGGATCTCCTAATGCAGCTAAATAGCCCTTAATGGCTCCTTCTATTAATTCTTCATCATTTATTTCTCCTATATACTTTTTCTCTAGTTCACTTCTAAATTTAGAAAGTGTATATTCTAACCCCGATAAAGATGTAGTATTTTTATTGGCAGCCACTTTACCATCTGCTGTTAAATATTGATATGTAGTAAATGCTGTAATTAAAGATGTAATAATTACAATAATAAGGGTTAACATGACCCACTTATAAATTCTTTGTCCATTATTTCTTTCCATTTTCATTCCTCTTTCTTTTTAATTTCAATTCATTTTATTAAGATATTCTTCTTAATATTATACTTTATTTTTTCTAATGTATTATCTTTTTATTTAAAATATTATTTGATTAATAGTATCTTTTAATAAGTTCTAATTATTTTAATAAAACAATTAATAAAAAATTGATAGCACCTTATTTATTTTACTAAGGTGCTTTTACATAATTTAATGGATTGGTTGTATGACCATTTATTCTTACTTCAAAATGTAAATGTGGTCCAGTAGAGTTTCCTGTTGAACCAATCTCTAAAATCACATCTCCTTGTTTTACTTCTGCTCCACGTTGTGTTACTACTTTTTGTCCATGCCCATATAAAGTAGTGATTCCATCTCCATGATATATCATAACACAGTTGCCATATGAACCAAGCCATCCAGCATAGGTAACTACACCATTTAATGCTGCTACTGCTGGTGCGCCATATCCAGTCCCACCAATATCTAAACCTTGATGGAATTTAATAATGCCTTCAATTGGATGTTCTCTTGTTCCATAATAAGATGTAATAACTGTTCTTGAAGTTGCTACTGGCCAAAGCATAGCTCCACCTGTATATTGTATGTTTGGAGTATCGTATACATTACTAATTTCTTGAATTTTCATTTCTATTCTTTGCATATCATTTTTATATTCTTGGATTTTTTCATTTATTTTGTATTCTTCTTCTGATAGTTTTGCAATATAACCTTCTTGCAAAGTTTTTGTATTTTTTAAAACAACTTCAGATTGTTCTGCTTTTGCTTTTAATTCTTTGATTTCAGCAGTTTCCTTTTCTAATTTTTCTTTAGCAGCATTTATTTGTTCTCTTTGCTGCGCCACTTTATCTATTAATGCATTATCATATTCTGCCATTTCTACCATTGCATAATAGATTGATAAAAAGTCTGATAAACTATCTGCAGATAATAAAACATCTAAATAAGAAACCTCGCCTGCTTCGTACATAGTAACTAATCTATTTTTTAATTGTTCTTCTTTTTTATTATAGTCTTCTGTGATAATTGCTAATTGATTGGTTGTTTCTTTAACTGATTGTTCTAAGTTTTGTAATTTTGTTTCTAAATTTTGATTTTCTTGCTCATACTGCCTAATTTTATCATCTAGTTTTTGTATTTCTAGTAGAATGTTAGACATTTCTTCTTGTACATATTCTAACTGCGAAACCACTTCTTGTAGTTTTTCTTGTGTTTCATTTTTTTGTTGATTTAATTCATATAAATCGCCACTTTGTATTATTTCGTTATTATTTGTTACAGTATTTTCTACTATATTTTGTGTATTATCTGCTCCCAAAGAAAAGCTTGAAATTCCAGATAATAAAATAATAGCAAGGAGAATACATAGAATTTTTTTCTTTTTCATTGTCTTCTCCCTCCTTCTTTTAATAATATCTTAAACTAGGTACACTAACTAAACCGCAAGTAAGTGGATTAATTTCTGACATATAATATGGTGTAGTAAGCACTTCAAAGTGTAAGTGTGCTCCTGAGCCAATTCCTGTGCTACCACTGTATGCAATTACTTGTCCTCTTTTTACATATTGACCATTAGATACTGCACTATTATTTAAATGTTGATATCTTGTATATAAATCATTTGCATGTTTAATTAATACAAATATTCCTCTAACGCTTGAGTGTTGTACACTAATAACATATCCATCTGCTGAAGCATATACTGGTGTACCTGTGCTTACTCCAATATCTATTCCTCTATGGTTGCTACTTGCTCCTGCTACTGGTGAAGTTCTTGAACCAAATTTAGAGGTAATAAGGTTATAGTTTCTAGAGTTACTAGAAAGAGGCCATCCTAGAGTTCCAGAAAAGCTACCATTATAAATATTACTTGCTTGGTTTGCTTGTTCTCTAATTTTTTTATCTATTTCTTTAATTTTTGCATTATATTCTTCTATTTGCGATTGTATTTTTTTCTCTTCTGCATTTAGATTTGCAACTTTTGTTTGCTTAGAAGCTTTTACCACCTTTAATTGTGATTGTTTTGCTTCTGCTGATTTTTTAGTATTGTCTAATTTTGTTTTGTTTTCCTCTAATTGATTTTTAGCTTTTTCTACTTCTAATCTTTGGTTTTCTACTTCTTCCATTTGTTTATTGTCTGCTTCTGTCATTTCTTGTAGTCTTGTTCCCATAGAAATATAATCTAAAATATTATCTGATGATAATATAACATCTAAAAAGGTAATTTGCCCTTCTTCGTATATAGCAACTAATTTATCTTCTAATAATTGTTGCTTTTTCTCAAATTCTTTTTGTAACTTCTCTATTTCTGTGTTTTTACTTTTTATTTCTTTTTCTATCTTTTTAATATCATCCTTAAGTGATTCTAATTCTGTTTCATATTTTGAAATAGAATCTTCTAAGTCTGAAATTTCAGATAAAGCATCTTTCTTTTCACTTGCTACTTCATCTCTTTTATCATTAGCTGCATCAATTTTATTTTGTATATTTTTTTTATCACTTTGATAATCTGCTTTAATTACTGGCATGAATGTAATTATAATTAGTAACACTGATAATATTACAGATGTTATTTTTCTTTTCATTATCATTTCTCCTTTTTATTTTTATACTTCTAGGTACTTTTTCATAGAAATAGCACTACCTAAAGCTCCAATTCCAATTCCTAATATTAAATAAACAGTAAGTAGAGTGCCAAACATATCTTGCATAGTTAACAATGGAATATCTACTCTTACATTAACTAATGCTTGCTCTATTTGAGTAGCTACTGCATTATAAGTTCCACCTAGAATTAAAATTGAAATTAAAACCGAGATAATTCCTATTATCATACCTTCTACCATGAACGGCCATCTAATGAATCCATTGGTTGCTCCTACATATTTCATAATAGAAATTTCTTTTCTTCTAGCATGTACTGTTAATTTAATTGTGTTTGTAATAATGAAAACAGAAATGAATACTAAAATTACTAGGATAACACCTGAAATAATTTTAATTCCATCTGCTATTTTGACTAATGCTACAATGGTATCAGACTTAATCGTAATTTTAGCAACCATATCATAGGTTGAAATTTGATTTTGCACTTCTTCTGCTTTACTTAAGTCTGTTAAAGTTACTACATAAGATGCTCTAAACGGATTGTTTTCTCCTTCATAACTTGCAATTAAATCTTTTTTACCTTTAAATATTTTTTTCATTTGTTCTAAGGCTTCTTCTTTTGTTTTGTATGTAACTTGATTTACATAGTCTAAACTTCTTATTTTATTGCCAAGTTCTGTTGTTTGTGCTTGTGTTGCTGCGTCATCAATAAAGACTTCCATTCCTTGTTGTTCTTCAATTGTTTTTGTAACATGGTTCACGTTTTCTCCAACTACAAAGAAAATACCAAATACAAACATAGTTGCACACATAATAATTAAAGATGCAATTGTAGATTTTTTGTTTTTAAATACATTTCTAAAACCTTCTCCAATTAAATAACCAAAAATACTATATCTCACTGTCATAACCACCTTTTTTATCATCTCTTATGATATTACCTTCTTCAATTTGAATAACTCTTTTCTTCATTTTGTCTACAATATCTTTTGCATGTGTTGCTACTACTATTGTAGTTCCTCTACTGTTAATGTCATTTAGAAGGTTCATAATGTCCCATGCTGTTTCTGGATCTAAGTTTCCTGTAGGCTCATCTGCAATTAACATAGATGGATTATTTACTAATGCTCTTGCTAGTGCCACTCTTTGTTGTTCTCCACCAGATAGCTCATTTGGATACATCTTCGCTTTATTGCTTAACCCCACCAAAGATAGCACCATAGGTACTTGTCTTCTAATATGCCTTGGTGTTGATCTTACAATATACATAGCATAGGCTACATTGTCATAAACAGTTCTGTCTGGTAAAAGTCTAAAGTCTTGAAAAACTACTCCCATACTTCTACGTAAAAATGGTACTCTTTTTTGTTTTAGAAAAGTAGTATCTTTTCCATTGATAATGATGTTTCCGTGAAGTTGGCTCTTCTTCTTTTAGAATCATTTTAATTAGGGTAGATTTTCCAGAACCAGAGCTACCTACTAAAAAGGCAAATTCGCCTTTATCTATTATAAAATTAGCATTATGTACAGCTTCTGTTCCAGTATCGTATGTTTTGCTGACATTTCTAAATTCTATCATTTTTGTTACTCCTTTTAGTCTTTTTAGACATTTTATCATTTTTATCTATTGTTTTCTAGTATTTTTTTACTTTTTGTAACATATTTTTACCTTTACTTCTTTATCATACCAATAAACTGCATTCTTTGCAATAGTTTTTTTTGGAAAAAAGCAGAATAATTTTGCTTTTTATGGCAATTATTCTGCTTTTTCTCTTATTCTATTTATTTTAAAATTCACACAAAATTTACAATTGTTTTACCTTCTCGGCAATAGCTCTACTGTCAATTTTAAAGTATTTTAATAGTTGCTCTGCTTCTCCCGACTTTCCAAACTTGTCCTTAATTCCCATTCTTTCTACTTTTGTAGGATATTCTTCTGCTAGTACTTCACAAACACTGCTTCCTAGTCCGCCAACAATACTATGGTCTTCTACTGTTATTATTTTTTTTGTTTCTTTGGCACATTTTATAATCATTTCTTTATCAATTGGTTTAATAGAGAACATATCAACTACACGTACATGAATATTTTCTTTTTCTAACTCTTCTTGTGCTTTTAAGCTTTCTGCAACTGTAACACCTGTTGCAAAAATGGTAGCATCTGTTCCTTCTCCATGCATTATTGCTTTACCTATTTCAAATTTTTGATTTTCCTCATAGATAACAGGGGTAGCAAGTCTTGCAAGTCTTACATAGGTAGGGCCTTGTATTTTTGCTATTTCTTCTATTAGCCATTTAGTTTGAATATCATCTGAAGGAGAAAAGACTGCCATATTAGGTAATGTACGCATCATACTTAAATCTTCTAACATTTGGTGTGTTGCGCCATCTTCCCCCACTGTAACTCCTGCATGTGTTGCACATATTTTTACATTTAATTTTGGATAACAAATACTATTACGAATTTGATCATATGCTCTACCTGCTGCAAAAACCGCAAATGTACTTGCATATGGAATTTTGCCATATGCGGCTAGTCCTGCTGCAATTCCCATTAAGTTTTGTTCTGCAATTCCTACATTTTTAAATCTTTTTGGGAATTGCTTGGCAAATATATTTGTTTTAGTAGCGCTAGAAAGGTCTGCATCTAATACTACTACTTCTTCATTTTTTTCTCCTAATTTTGCTAACTCTTCTCCGTAGCTTTGTCTGGTAGCTATTTTCTTTTCTAAATTCATTAGTTTTCCCTCCCTTCTTTTAGCTCTTGTATTGCTTGATTATATTGTTCTTCACTTGGTGCTTTTCCATGCCAAGAAGCTTGATTTTCCATAAATGATACACCTTTTCCTTTTATTGTATTTGCAATAATTATAGTTGGTACTTCTTTTTGGTGTTTACTACTATCAAAAGCATGAATTAATTCTTCTATATCATGTCCATCTACTGTTATTACATGAAATCCAAAGCTTTCAAATTTTTCTTTAATATCTACTAATCCTGCTACTTCTTCTACTTTTCCATCTATTTGTAATCCATTATGGTCTAATATAACGCAAAGATTATCTAATTTGTTTTTGCTAGCAGCCATAGCCGCTTCCCAAATTTGTCCTTCTTCTATTTCTCCATCGCCTATTAGGCAATATACTCTGCAACCTGCTGAATCCATTTTAGAACCGATTGCCATTCCAACAGCTGCTGACAATCCTTGTCCTAAAGAGCCTGTTGTCATATCCACCCCTGGTACTTTGTTCATGTCTGGATGACCTTGTAAAATACTTTCTATCTTTCTAAAACCTGTCAATAATTTTTTATCAAAAAATCCTTTTCGTGCTAAAGTAGCATATAGTGCTGGTGAACAATGTCCTTTTGATAGTACAAACCTATCTCTTTCTTTTGCCTTTGGCTTTTTAGGGTCTATATTCATTTGGTTAAAGTATAGAACAGCTAAAATATCGCTACATGAAAGCGAGCCTCCAGGATGTCCTGATTGTGCATTATATACCTGTTCTATAATGCCTATTCTAATATCATTTGCAATTGTTTTTAATGCTTCTACTTTTGTAATTTTCATATTTTATCCTTCTTTCTTTTTAATTTAGAATAAAAAATCATCTTGACTTTTACCATTAGTATATTGATTTAAGGCTTATCTGTCAAGATGATTTTTAGGTTAATTTTATTACGTATTGAGTGATTTTAATGTATAGTATTCCTAATAGTACCCAATAATTATAATTGACTTATTTTGTTCCAAAAATTCTGTCACCTGCATCTCCTAAACCTGGAACAATGTATTTATTTTCATTTAAGTATTCATCTATATGTGCACAATAAATTTGTACATCTGGATGAGCTTCTTCTAATCTTTTTATTCCTTCTGGCGCCGCTATAATACATAAAAATTTAAACTTTTTAGCCCCTTTATTTTTCAAATGCTCAATGGCATCTACCGCAGAGCCACCAGTTGCAAGCATTGGGTCTATAATTATAACTTCTCTATTTTCAGTATCTTTTGGCACTTTAAAATAGTAATTAACAGGTTCAAAAGTAGTTTCATTTCTATACATTCCAATATGTCCTATTTTTGCATTTGGAATTACTTTAATAATACCATCTAGCATTCCAGTTCCTGCTCTCAAAATAGGTACAAAAGTATAGTTGTTTTCATTTAATTTTGCTGTTTTTATACTTTGTATTGGCGTTTCTATTTCACATTTTTCTAATTTTGCATCTCTCATTGCTTCATAGCATAAAAACGTAGCTATCTCACCTATTAATTCTCTAAACTCTTTTGTTCCTGTATTTTTATCCCTTAAAATAGCTAATTTGTGTTCTATGATTGGATGTTTTAATTCTATTGCTTTCATTTTTTTATTTTGGCTAGTTATTATTCTAACCTTCTCCTCACTTTTTTATTTAGGTTCTTGTTTGGTTTTACCTATAAGCCATTTACACTTCTATCTCCCTGGTATAAACGTTGTACCCTCTGGGACGTAAAACTTGGTATAAAAATCATACTAAATTTCACGTCCCAACTATCTGGCAATTAGTTAAAAACTGATTTTACTCATCTTTCGTTGTGTTGATTTTGAATAGCTTAAACAGTTCTACTATTACTACTGGCATAAATACCAAAATAATAATTTCTATCATATTCATTACTGGCAATACTGGAATGCTAAATATATTTCTTAATGTTGGAACAAGTAAAATTACAAACATTAATGCTGCTGATGCTAAGGTTGCTAATATTAATTTTTTGTTGCTAAAAATTCCTGTTTTAAAAATAGATTTTTTGTTGTTTCTAATATTAAATACATGAACTAATTCAGAAAGTGCTAATACCATAAATGCCATAGTTTGACCTATTTCTACTTTTACTTCTTCTGGTGCTAAGGTTCTTATACTTCCATCTAATTGTGTTTGTGTAACTACTGGCAATTGTTCGGCAGG
>CAMSEM010000047.1 GCA_947057505.1 uncultured Clostridium sp.
TATTTACCTTTGCAATTTTATTCTACTTTACTTTTTATTGATTGTCAATCTTTTTACATAATCTTTAGAAATAAAGTGGTAATTGTTCAATCCTTGTTAGTTTCAAAGCCTTATAATATAGAATTTTATAAGATAATACCTATGTACTAAACTAAGAAAATGTTTTAAACAAAAAAAATAGTTGTCTACGTATTTTCTTATTGTTTTTACATATAATGAAAGCAAAGGATGTTTAGAGTATGAAATTTGTATTAGACTATTTTAAGGGTATTTTAATAGGTAGTGGCGCAATTTTGCCAGGAATTAGTAGTGGCGTTTTTTGTGTTATTTTTGGCATTTACGAAAAGCTGGTAAATAGTGTTTTAAATTTATTTAGTGATTTTAAAAAGAATTTTATTTTTCTTTTGCCAATTGGACTTGGTGGAATAACTGGTGTACTTTTAGTAGGAAAACTACTAAACTTTTTATTTACTACCTATCCAATGCCTACAAAATTTTGCTTTATTGGCTTAATTTTAGGAAGTATTCCTATTCTATGTAAAAAAGCTAATCAAGGTAAAGGCTTTCGTTTACATTATTTCATTTTTCTACTAGCTGCTTTTTTGATTGGCATATTATCTATTAGATTAGAAACTATACTTCCTGCACTAATTCATGTAGACTTATCTAATGGTTATTTTTTCTATTTTGTTTTAGCAGGATTTATGATGTCAATTGGTATTGTTGTTCCTGGAGTCAGCAGTAGTGTTATTTTAATGACTTTAGGTGTTTATTCAACCTACTTAAATGCTGTTGCCACTGTAGATTTTTCCATTTTACTCCCTATGGGAATTGGGGTATTCATTGGCTCTTTACTTTTTCTAAAGGTAATACAGTTTTTATTAGAACATTATTTTACGCAAACTTTTTACCTGATTATTGGTTTTGTTTTAGGCTCTGTACTAATTCTTTATCCAGGCATTTGCTTTACTTTAGAAGGTATTATTTCTTTTGTTTTATTTGCCCTAGGATTTTGGATTGGTCTAAAATTTGAAAAATTAGAATCTAGTAATTAAGTAATAAAAAAGATGTAAAATTTAGTATTGTGCTAAACTTTACATCTTTTTTTATTTTGTATAGGAACATTTTATAAAATATTATGCAAGTAATATCTCAATACAATTTCTATGTACAACGAGGTTAGTCTTCTTATGAAATTATTTTGTTTTCCTTCTTCTTAAAACCCATCCTTCTTCTACTAAAATTGGTAGTTTCATAAGAACAACTTGACCTTGCTTTCCTGGATTAACTGTTTCAATGTTTTCTTTGGTTTCTGCATCCCATAACTGCTCTATTGTAAATTCTACAGATTCGATTTTTCCTGGAATTAAAATTTCTAAGCTATCACCTACTGATAGTTTATTTCTAATTTCAATAATATATTTTTCTTCTTCTTTTTCCTTAATAACTCCACCGAATTCATAGTCTGGGTTATATTGCTTTCCTTCATATTCTTGAAAATCTTTGTTATTTCTATCATTAAAGTAGAAAGTAGTTAGTCCTCTTGTTTTTGTTTTTTCTAGTTCTTTTAGGTATTTTGTATACTCATAACTATTTGGATTTTCTATATAGTCATCAATTGCATTTCTATATGCATTTACAACAGATGCTAAATAATATTGCGTTTTAAGTCTGCCTTCAATTTTTAAGCTGTCTACTCCCATTTGTATAATTTCTGGAATTTCTTTTATTAAGCATAAATCTTTAGAAGAAAAGATATAGGTTCCATGTTCATCATGTTCTACTGGCATTAAGTTTCCTGGTTTATTATATTCTTCTACATATACATTATATGCCCATCTACAGCTTTGCGCACAATCCCCTAGGTTAGCACTTCTGCTAGCTAAGAAATCACTTAAAAAGCATCTACCAGAATAGCCAAAACAAATAGCCCCATGTACAAACATTTCTACTTCTAAGTCTTTCTCTTTTTTCTCCATAATTTCTTTAATTTGTTCTTTATTTAATTCTCTACCTAAAATTACTCTACTTGCACCATTTTTATGCCAAAAGTTTGATGTATGGTAGCTAACAATATTAGCTTGTGTACTTACGTGTAATTCTACATCTGGTGCATATTGTTTTAAAACTTCTATTACACCACCATCTGAAGCAATAATGGCATCTACTTTTAACTCATTTAACATTTTAGCTTGCTTTTTTATTTCTTCATAATAGGTATCCCATGCATATATATTAATTGTTGCATATACTTTTTTTCCAATACTATGTGCATATTGAATTGTTTTTGCTAAGTCATTATTATCTACCTCTGCTCTACTTCTTAGTGAAAGTGCTCCTGTTCCACAATATACTGCATCTGCTCCATATATGAAAGCGGTTTTTGCTTTTTCAAAAGAACCTGCTGGTGCTAGTAATTCTGGTTTTTTCATATATTCCATTTTTTCATTTCTCCATTTCTAATTAACTTACTTCATCTATTATACAATTTTTATCGCTTTTTGTCGAGCGATTTATTACATATTAGATAACAAAAACAGTACCACATTATTGGTACTGCTTTTGTGGTCAGGTTACTATAGTTCTTGGTAAATGCGTCTAAGCATTTCTCTTGTTTGAGAATCATTTAATATTTTTTTACCACCCTCAACGCAAGCTTCAAGCGCTCTAAGCACTTTGTCTTGGCTTTTCTGGTCAACATCGACTTTTTTTGAATCCAACCGCCTTCTTATTTCTTCTTGGGTAAGTACAAAAATTTTTGTTTCACTCATTGAAGTCATCTCCCTTAAAATAATTATTTTCAGGTTTTTAGCATAATCCTGACCATATTATACTAAAATTTTACGAACAACTATCGCAAGTATATTAACATGCTTTTTATACTTTTTCAATACTATATCCACAATTTTATATTTAATTGTATCGTTGTAAGTATTTTTAATTTACATTTCTTTTCATTTTTGATATGATATAAATTATAAAAAGGAGCTATATTCATGTTAGAAAAAATGACAACTTTATTTCAATTTAATCAAGTAAAAAAAGTAAAACTAAATAGAATTCAAATTTTTATTTTGTATTTCTTCTTATTTGCCTTTTTAGGCTGGGTAATGGAAACTTTATATGCCATTTATAACTTAGGATATTTTACCAAAAGAGGCTTTTTGTATGGTCCTATTTGCCCTATTTATGGTTTTGGTGCTTTAATGTTAATTGCGTTTTTAGGAAAATATAGAAAAAATAATTTAAAATTGTTTACTTATGCTGCTATTTTATTTTCTGCATTTGAATATGTGGTAAGTTATGGGTTAGATGCCTTATTTGCTATGCACTGGTGGGATTATACAAATGACTTTTTTAATTTAAATGGTCGTATTAGTATTTTTTACTCTTTTGCTTGGGGAATTATTGCTATTATTTTTATTAATCATGTATACCCCTTCTTTAAGAAGAAAATAAATTTAATTTTATCTAAAATACCATATACTATCCAGCTTAGCTTTATCTATCTGCTTAGTAGTATTTGGTTAGTAGATACCATTCTTTCCTTTATTCGTTACTTAAATTAAGTTAGTCGTTGAGGCTTTGCCAATTACGAATAACTTATGAAAAGCTAGGAAGAAGTTAAGGCATTTTTAACTTCTTCCTAGCTTTTTTTATTAACTTCTGTCCCTTTGGTACAATTTTTATTCCAAAACTTTAGAAATGGCAAGTCCATCTCCTACCTCTAAAATTTGAGTTTCCAGGTTTGGATTTTCAGTAATTTGTGCTATGTATTCACGTAAGTTTCGTACTGCTGTACGTTGTTTATGTTTATTATAGTCACTCATAACATAACCTTTATATAAAATATTATCTGCAATGATTATTCCATTCTTATTTATCATTCTCATTGCTTCTTTTAAGAAAAATGGATATTTACCTTTTGCTGCATCTATAAATACTACATCATATTTTTTATTTAGTGTTGGTAAAATTTCTACTGCATCGCCTTCATAAATATGTATTTTTTCTGCTACTTCTGCTTTTTGTATATTTTCTTTTGCTTCTACTACTCTTTGCATATCTCTTTCTATGGTATCTATTTTTCCACCTTCTTTTAGATATGCAGAAAAGCAGATGGCTGAGTAACCAACTGCTGTTCCTATTTCTAGTATATTTTCCGGCTGTTTTTCAGTTAAAATTTTATCTATTACTTGTAAAGTATCATCCATAATAATAGGTATTTTTTCATCTAATGCTTTTTGTTTGATTTTTTCTAATTCTACTTTATTCATTGCTTTTCTGCTCCATTATTTTACTCTGCTACAGCTCTTCTTGCCATTCTTTCTCTTGTTTTGTTGTCTAATATTTTCTTTCTTAAACGAATGGTTTTTGGTGTTACTTCTACTAGTTCATCTTCTGCAATAAATTCAATTGCTTTTTCTAATGACATTTGAATTGGTGGCACTAAACGAAGTGCATCATCTGAACCTGAAGCTCTAGTGTTTGTTAAGTGTTTTTCTTTGCATACATTAATTGAAATGTCTTCGTTTCTAGAGTTAACACCTACAATCATTCCTTCGTATACATCTACACCAGGTCCTATTAATAGTTCTCCTCTTTCTTGTGCATTGTATAAACCGTAGGTAATAGATGTTCCTTGTTCAAATGCTACAAGTACGCCTCTTGTTCTTGATTGAATTTCACCTTTGTATGGTTCATAACTATCAAAAATACTATTCATAGTACCTTCACCTTTAGTGTCTGTTAAGAATTCTGTACGGTAACCAATTAAGCCTCTTGCTGGAACTCTAAATTCTACTTTGGTGTGTCCTGCTTCTGCTGGTTCCATATTAAGCATTTCTGCTTTTCTTCTTCCTAGTTTTTCAATAACATTACCAATGCAATCATCTGGAACATTTACTACTAATCTTTCCATTGGTTCAGATTTTACACCATCTATTTCTTTTATAATAACTTTTGGACGAGATACTAAAAGCTCAAATCCTTCTCTTCTCATTGTTTCAATTAAAACAGATAGGTGTAATTCTCCACGTCCGCAAACCTCAAAGCTATCTGGTGTGTCAGTTTCTTTTACTCTTAAACTTACATTTCTTTCTAGTTCTTTAAATAGTCTATCTCTAATATGTCTTGATGTTACAAATTGACCTTCTTTTCCTGCAAATGGTCCGTTATTAACACTAAATGTCATAGATACAGTTGGTTCATCTATGTCTACGAAATCTATTTTTTCTGGATTGTTAATATCACAAATAGTTTCTCCAATGTTGATGTCTGCAATACCAGAAACACATACAATATCTCCTGCAGATACGGTTTCTATTTCTGTTCTTTTTAAGCCTTGGTAGGTAAATAGTTTTGCTATTTTTCCTTGAGCTACTTTATCATCTTTTTTACAAACAGCTACACCTGTATTGGCATTTATAGTACCACGTTCTACTCTACCTACTGCAATTCTTCCTAAATATTCATCATAATCAATATTAGATACTAATAATTGCATGGTTCCTTCCATGTTGCATTCTGGTGCTTGAATTGTTTTTATAATAGTATCAAAAATACAAGTAACATTATCAGTTTCATCTTCTAAGTGCATTTTTGCTATTCCGTTTTTAGCTGATGCATAAATAACTGGGAAATCTAATTGTTCATCGTTAGCATCAAGTTCAATAAATAGCTCTAATACTTGATCTACTACTTTTAATGGGTTTGCCCCTGGTCTATCTATTTTATTAATTACAACAATTGGTTTTAAGTTAAGTGCTAAAGATTTTTTTAGTACTTCTCTTGTTTGTGGCATTGGTCCTTCAAAAGCATCTACTAATAATAAAACGCCATCTACCATTTTTAAAACACGTTCTACCTCTCCACCAAAATCAGCATGCCCTGGGGTATCTACTATATTAATTTTTATTCCATCATACATAACAGATGTGTTTTTAGAAAGAATGGTAATTCCTCTTTCTTTTTCGATATCTCCTGAATCCATAATTCTTTCAGAGACTTGCTCGTTTTCTCTAAATACGTGGCTTTGTCTTAAAAGTGCATCTACAAGTGTTGTTTTTCCATGGTCTACGTGTGCAATAATTGCAATGTTTCTAATTTTTTCGTTGTTCATTTTACCTACTCCTTTTATTTATAATATGATATTTATATAGAATGAAAGATTATTTTTAAGTTCAAAAATAGGGCAAAACTGACAAACTAGAAACCGTTAAAGAGATTGCAAGGATACTAATTTATACTATGCAATCCTATTACGGTTTCTTGTGTAATTTTGGCTCGAAGTTAAAAAACAAAATAACTTTTATTCTAGTATTTTTATACATTTAAAATAACATTACTATTATAAACTAAATGTCTTCTTTTGTCAACATAATGATATTGTCCATTATTTCTTTACTTACCTTATCTAATAACTCTTTTTCTGGCTTATTCGTTTGATATTTACTAAAGTCTAATGGCTTACCATAATTTATTTTTACTTTATGAAATGGTTTCATTTCTCCTTGTATTCCAACTGGAATTACTGGTACTCCTGTTCTTAATGCCATAAATGCTGCTCCGTTTTGTGCTTTTCCGTTTTTTTCCATTCCTTTTCTTGTTCCTTCTGGGAAAAGCATTAAAATTTCTCCATCTTTTAATACTTTTAAAGAAAATTTCATGGATTCCATGTCCATTTTTCCTCTTTTTACAGGGAATACACAACATTCTTTTGCTATCCATTTAATAAAGTTGTTTTTAAATAATTCTGCTTTTGCCATAACATATAGTTTTCTTTTTGTTGCTGCTACTAGTATTGGTGGATCCCAGTTAGATACATGGTTAGCACACATAATATAGGCACCTTGCTTTGCTATGTTTTCTTCTCCTACTTTTTTTACTCTAAATACAATGGCACAAAATAGGTATAGTAGTGCGTGAACTATTTTTCTAATCATGTTTTTTATTCCTCTTTCTTGTTATTTTTTCATATTATATACTAGCTATTTTATTTTGTCTATTATATTTTTGGAATTTTGGTTTAGAATTTGTAAATATTTAGTGATTTTATCTAACTTTCTAGCTTCTATTAGTTTCAAAGCGAATTAAGGTGGGGACCAGCAAGTTAGAAACCGTTAGCAAAATGCTGAGATACAATTTGCATTACGGTTTCTTACGTAGCTGGGGTGAGCAGGAAACTAATAGAGCTAGAGAGTTAGTCTTAAAGGAACTGAATATTTACTAGAATTTGTAATTATACAGTACTTTTAATATATACTACTTCTAATAGTATTTGACTTTAAAGTGATTAGTTAGCAAAAAAATTTTTAAATTAAAAGGAGTAAATCATGCTTCTCCTATCACTTTCTTTTGCTTTCTTCATACAATAGTCTATGGAGGTATTGTTTATGAAAAATATAAAATTAGCAATTGTTGGTGCTACTGGTCTTGTTGGTCAAACTATTTTAAAAGTATTAGAAGAAAAGAAACTACCTATTTCCCATTACGCTTTTTTTGCTTCTTCTCGTTCTTGTGGTAAAAAGTTAAACTTTTTAGGGAAAGAATACATAGTACAAGAATTAACTTCTACTTCATTTGATGAAGGATTTGATTTTGCTATTTTTTCTGCTGGTGGTGATGTGGCTAAAAAATTTGCTCCTATTGCCTCACAAAAAGGCTGTATTGTAATTGATAATAGTAGCTGTTTTCGTATGGATGCAAATGTTCCTTTGATTGTTCCAGAAGTTAATCCTGAAGAAATAGCTAACCATCATGGTATTATTGCAAATCCTAATTGTTCTACCATTCAAGCAGTTGTTGCCTTAAAGCCATTAGATACGGCCTTTGGTATAAAAAGAATTGTATATAATACTTATCAAGCTGTTTCTGGTGGTGGCTATAAAGGCGTAATGGATTTAGAAAATGGAATTGATGATTATGTAAAATTAAAGGGGGATAGTCTGCCTAACCCATTAAATAGTAGCACTTCTACTTGTTCTTCTCATGACTTTTCTGCTGACCATTTAAATTATTCATTAGAAAAATTTCCTTACCCTATTTTTAATAATTGTTTGCCACATATTGATATATTTTTAGAAAATGGTTATACCAAGGAAGAAGAAAAAATGATAAACGAAACTAGAAAAATCTTAAAAAGACCTAATTTAAATATAACATCAACTGCTGTTAGAGTTCCAGTTTTTACAGGACATAGTGAAGCTATTAATGTAGAATTTGAAAAAGAGTTTGATTTAGAAAATTTGAAACAAATTTTAAAAAATTCACCTGGAGTTGTATTAAAAGCTGATTCTAAAAATGGAATTTATCCTACTGTTTTAGATGTATTAAATGAAGATAGCACTTTTGTACGGAAGAGTTCGTAGAGATTTTAGTGTGCCTTCTGGTGTTAATTTGTGGGTTGTGGCTAATAATTTAAGAAAAGGTGCTGCAAGTAATGCAGTTCAAATTTTAGAGAAGTTAATGAATTAAGATTTTATGTAAAAAACATCAAATCCATATATACCATTTAAGTCACCTCTTTTGGTTTTTCCTATATATGGATTTGTTTGTATTTTTTAAATTGCTTGTTTTAACTTTTGAAGTAATATTTTTTCTTTTTTTAGTCAAATGATTAGTCATTAACAGTCATCAATTTATCTTTAATTCATCATATTTTCTTTCATTTTTTGAGTACTCTTCTGGCTTTAGACCTACCCTTGTTTTCATATATTTTCCCATTAATATATAGATTATTGTAAATACCACACCTACTATTATCATACAATAGGTTATTGACATTTTATTTAATAAAAATGAAGCGATTATTCCAGTTAATGCAGATACACTATTTGCAAATAACTTTTGTACTGCAAATATTTTGGTATCAATATCTTTATTCGTAAAATTTCTAAGACATTTATCTATAATCGTATAATACATTCCATGTGCAAATTTACTTATTATAAATGCTAATACAATCAGTAATAACACATCAGCTTCAAAATAACCCCTGCAAACCGATCCGCAAACCCACAT
>CAMSEM010000048.1 GCA_947057505.1 uncultured Clostridium sp.
ATAAGCCAAGAAATTTAGCAAAATCTGTTACGGTAGAATAATATGAAAGTTAATAATAAATAATAGTTAGCCCCGTTGTTCATAATATAAACAACGGGGCATTTGTTTTAGGCATTTTAAGTTTTACTTTATCATGTTAGTATCTAACACCATGTAGGTTGCTCTGTGAATGTACAAAGCTTTACCATCAATGTTAAGTTTTGTAGTTTTTGGCAAATCATCAGGAATATCCCAATATACTGTCTTACCACCATAAACTGCAATTGGAACTCCCATTTGAGAACAAACAATAACTACCTTGCCTGTTCCCAAAACATTTTTTATCTTGTTAATATTCCTGTCTACAATATTAACAGATCCACCACTGGTTTCGATTGTTTCTGGCAGTTGAAAGTCTTCCAACTTGTTTAGACCTTCTTCTGTGAAAATAATGGTACTACCTGTTGCAGGAATTTGGTGCCCATCTACTGTTAATGTAACAACACTAGAGAGCTCATAGTTTGTAGTTTCTTGCCCTTCTGCATTAATAGATTGTGTTTGGGTATAATTTGCTTCAAGCCCAACTTTTTTACCATCTATGGTAAGAATATTGCTCCCCATATGGTCATAAAAGTCAATTGTGAAGTTATTGCCAATGAGGTCTCCTTTAATATTTTTTACCTCATTGTCAAGCCACCCACAACCGCCAAGCATACCTCCCATGGCGCAAATAAGTACAATAAAAACTACCTTCCGTGCAAATTTGTTTTTCATGCTGCATTCCTCCTAATGTTTTTTCATTTGCAGACTTAAATGCTAAAACTTTTTTAGAGTTTATCCTTTTTATTATATCATCATGTTCACATAAAGTCAAATAAATAATTTTAGCACTATAAGTAATATCGCCCCTGGAACACCTAAAATTCCTACTAAAAGTGAAGTTCCTATATTAAGTCCTATATGAAAACCCAAACTTCCGCCTATTAAATTAATTAGAAAAATAAGTATTCCACCTAAAATAGAATTAAATACTAATTTTAAAATTGCTTTTATTGGAATAGAAAATACTCTACCAATTATCCATAAAACAATGATACATGCTAAAATAACAAATCCATTAGAAAAGTCCAACTTCTATCACCATACCTTTTAGTAATAATTATGATAGAAATTGGACAAATATGACTTATCCTACTTGATTTCTTCTAAAATATATTTCTTCAATCATCTCTAATGAAATACCTTTTTGTTTGGCTTTGTTTACCAAAAAATCTAATTTGCTTTTGCTTGCTTTTATTTGGTAAACATAGTAATCTACCAATCCAAGTTCTGCTGTTTCAAAATTTTTATTTGCTAAGTCTAATTCTCTTTTTGTTTTTAATACACTCATAATTAGCTCAATTTTCTTTTCTTCTTCTGTTTTATCTATAACAAGTTCTTCTTTTTGAAAGTCTTCTTGCATGTAGTTTCCTCCCTATTTGCTTTTGTAGTTTATTTTCTTATTACTAGTATATTCCAAAATTTTCTTTTTATACATTTTTATGGGTATATTATCAATTTCAATAAAAATTATAAAGACTATGAACTGTAATTATATTCTAACCAAACTATAAATTAAAATGGCAATAGATTGAATAGCAAATAAATTTAAAATATTAGAAGTTAGTAAATTATTTGTTGCCTCTACTACCCCCTCTTTTGCATTTTCTTGTTTCTTATGATGTTTTTGAGATTCAAAGAAAGTAATAAGTTCTGGAATACTTGTAATAAAACCTAACAAAATACCTATCACAAATTGAGATATTCCAAAACTTACACATAAGCTTTCTAGGGTAGTACTAAGCATATTTCCAACTAGATAGAGCATAATTGCAATTAGTAGTAAAAAAACACTATACTTTGCAATTACCTTCTTTTTTCCTCTTATCCATTTTGCTTCTTCTTCAATTTCTGCATTTTGTTCATGATTGCTATTTAAATATAATTTGTGTGCATGGTTGTTTACAAAATAGAATAATAAAAACAATAAAATAAAAATAGGTACTATACTTACTGTATATTCTATTTTAGCAGCTAATAGCACAATTGGTATTAAAATAGTAAGGAATACCATAATTAAATCTATTTTTAGAGCTTTGTTTGAAAGTACTCTTTGATTTTTATTTAAAAAAACTGCTGCTAAGTATTGCACTACATTAATTACATTAGAGCTAATAATATTATAGCTACTAGCTTGAATTAATCCTGTAAAAGCTGAAAACGATACTGTTAGAAGTTCTGGTACAGATGTTGCAACTCCTGCAATGTTTCCTACAGTTTTTGCTTTTAAATTCAAACTTTCTGCTAGTTTTCTAATTACTGTTACTAATAGGTATTTTGAAATAACAACAATTAGTCCAGCATAAAAAATAAATTGCAAAAATTCCCAAATAAGTTCCATATTTGCCTCCCTTAATTTTTTGTACATAAATAAAATAGAAATATTAATTATTCCTATTTTACCCCAAAATGTATGAGTTTATCTAGCTAAATAGCAAAATCTTTTCATTTTTGTTATACTTACAAATAAGGCTATTAACTAATTTGTTAATAGCCTTATCTTTTATCACTTATCTTTCATCCTCTTCTTTTCTAGTAGCTTGTCTATCTAAATTAGTTAATTGTATAACCTTATTTGCAATTTCTTCTGGTGCTTTATCTAAGCAGTCTACAAGAAATAGATTTGGATAATTTCTTAGAGCATTATATGTATCTATATATAATCTTTGCGAAATAATGGATTCTTTGTCAAATTCATCTACTACTTCTCGACTAAAAACTCTATTATATAAAACATCTTCATTAGATAAATATAAAAACACTAGTTTCTTTGATGGATTATTTCTTAGATATGTTTCAACTCTTTGTATTCTTTCTTTCCTTGAACGATATGTTTTCATAGATCTTGTTACTTCTTCTACTGCTCTATCTTGTGTAAGTAATCCATTTTTTGCTAGTTCTTTAACTAGGGTAGTCTTTCCAACTCCATCACTTCCTTCTATAACAATATTAGTATTTTTCAAACTTCCTTGTAATATATTATTTACATTGTACTTTCTATTCCCTGTGACTTCAAGTAGGTTCTTATTATTTTCTATGCTAGAATCATTAGGAATATAAAATAATCTTATTACACCTTGTACATTAATACTATAAAACAAATCATATTTTTCTAAAGTAACTTCTTTCCCGCTCATAAAAACGGTATTTTTCTTAAGAATGCTTTTGCCTAAAAGAAAATTACTTTCGGCACCATCTTTTAATATTATGTAAGTTTTCATAGTATTTCCCTTTCCATTTGATAAAATTCCTATTGCATTTCTTGTATTAATTTTACATAAAACAATCCATTTGCATTCTTTCTATTTTCTATTTAAAATATAATAACTTAGTATTTTTTCATCTCTTTTTATAATGAATTTTGTATTATATAAATCGCTATATTGAGAAGGTATTAATTTATTATAACTTTCCTTTATTTTTTTTAATGCTTCTTCGGTATTACACCAACATAGCTTTGCCCCTTCCTCTTCTTCTTCTTCTGTAAGATGTAACTGCTGTGTATCTTTTGCTACTTCTGCAACATACACATAAGATACTTGTGTAAAATTATCTCTTGTTCTTTCTTCTTCTATATATCCTAATTCTGCAATTACTTCTATTTCACACCCAGCTTCTTCTAATACTTCTCTTTTTAATGCTTGATTAAGTGATTCTCCTTCATCAACACCTCCACCTATTAGCTTATATTCATTCTTTTTTGCTTTATGTAATAATGCCATCTCTCCTTTTCCATTTAATAAAATTGTTCTAACAGCAATTCTTTTGCTAGGTTCATTCATTATTTTTGTTTGTTCTCCTATGTCTGTATCTGTAACTTTGCTAATTAATTCCATAACATTACCTCTTTTCTTATTTATTATTAAATTACTCCTTGCATATTGACTTTCTTTTCTCCACTAACCTTCTTATTAATGGATAAGCACATATTATATAATAGTTCCATTGCTAATTTATGTTCTAATAAATCAGCTTTTTTTAAATTACCTGTAAGAAAATCTAATACAAATTCTTCTCTTGATAATTCATTATATCCATGAAAATTATCTAACTCTATTTCATTATATAATTCACAGAGTTGTATTTTTTCAAAAGTTTTTCCTCCAATAAGTTCTGAATTCCTAAAAATATAAATATCAAAATGCTCTAGTCCACCACACTCATGCTCTTCTGCAAAATCTCTTCTATCCTTAATTTCTTTAGACTGATAGCTATGCACCTGTATATTTAATAATGGTCCCATCTGTATCGTTAATGTTTCATGTCTAATTCTACCATTTCCTTTATAAGTATTCTCCTTTGTTTGAATCCATGCCCTTCTTGAAAATCCATTTTGTAATAAATTAATGTTTGCAGTTGTAATTACCCTGTTTTCTTTGTTCTTAAATTGCATTAACGAATAGACATCTTTTTCACCATAATCTTCATATGCTTCTTCATGAATATCATTTTTATAAAATTCCGGAATGACTTGTCCCTTAAATAAATTTAGTATATCCTCTTTAGTAATACTTGCTAAATCATCTACTAAATCAAATTTATAGTTACTCATATCTACACTTGTAATCTCTTTATCTTTTGACAAAAATTTATTTAATTTTATAAATTCTGCCAACAAATCAATAAAATGATATCCACTATGAAATAACTTTCCATATCCATACTTGTATGGATGATTTTCTATATTATAATCATGTGGCATCATCCATTTACCATCACAATGATAAATATTGATATAAGTAAGTGGAACATTGTATTTCTCAATAATCTCTTTTACTAATGATTGTATATACATGTATCCTTTATGAAATCTTCTTTGACACATAATATTACATGTAATTTTATCCCTTTGCTTTTCATAAATCGAAGTTAATTCATTATATTGTTTTTTAATCTTATTAATAGATTCTATCTCATGCATATCTTTAACAACAGTAATTGGTTTGTCCGATAGTACACTTATTCCATTTTGAAGGAAAAATTTCAAGTAAGAAAAATGTGCTTTTGGTTCTGTAGAAATAATAGCATACTCTATATTTAACTCTTTTACTTTATTAAGTAATTCATTTGCAACTTTATTATCTAATACTTCATTATCTCTTTGCATTACAGGCACTAAAAATAGTTCAGTATTAATATTTTGTTCTTTTAAATAGTCCTTTATTTTTTTATAACATTTGTTAATAATGCTATTACATTTTTATTCGCTTGTCAATGTTTTATGTAAAATTTATTCTTGTTTGTGAAATAAACTATTTGTTACTGGATAATGGTTCAATTATTAGTAAGCATTATCAAGTAACAATTACTTCATAAAAATTTTGCATTCGTATTGAATTTTTTTGCATAAAGTGTTAGAATAAATGGCATAATGATAAAGGCGTTTAACAAGAGAATAGTAATAAGTAATATTTTATTTAGAGAGACTATGGTTGGTGCAAATAGTTTAAAATAGCTTATGAATCCACTCTTTAGTAGCTTTTTGTGATGAGCAAAACCGTTTGATGCTCGGTTATAGGCATTGTGAAGATATTTATGGAATTTTTTATTTTTCATAAATAATTAAGGTGGTACCGTGAGAAATATACCTCGCCCTTATTTGATATGGGGGCGAGTTTTTAAATTTTTAAGAAAGGTGGAAGATAGAATGATGGAAGTAAAAATTGGAAAAGTATACAGACATTTTAAAGGAAATTACTATTTTGTAGAAAATGTTGCCTTAGATTCAGAAACCCAAGAAAGAATTGTTATTTATAAACCTATTTATGACAGGCAAGATTCTAAAATTTGGGTAAGGCGTGAGAAAATGTTTTTAGAAGAAATTCCAGATAGACCTGATAATATAACAGGTCAAAAACATAGATTTGAACTATGTACAGATATTGAAAAAAATTATTTATAATGTCCCTAAAGTGACAAGGAGGTAAAAAAATGATTGATATTAAATTTTTAAGAGAAAATCCAGAGTTGGTAAAGGAAAACATCAAAAAGAAGTTTCAAGACCATAAGTTGGTTTTGGTTGATGAAGTGCTTGATTTAGATGTAAAAAATCGTGAAATTAAATTAAAGGGTGATGAGCTACGAAGTAAAAGAAATACTTTGAGTAGTGAAATTGGTAATTTAATGAAACAAGGTAAAAAGGATGAGGCTGAGGCTATTAAAGCTGAGGTACAAGCAGTCAATGCAGCTTTAGTAGAAACTGAAAAGTTAGAGGAAGAATACAGTGCTCAAATTCAAGATAGAATGATGAAAATTCCAAATATCATTCATGATTCTGTTCCAATTGGTGAGGACGATAGCAAAAATGTAGAGATTGAGAAGTTTGGTGAGCCTATTGTTCCTTCTTATGAGGTTCCTTATCATGCTGATATTATGGAGTCTTTAAGCGGTCTTGATTTAGACAGTGCTCGTAGAGTTGCTGGTAATGGTTTTTATTACTTAATGGGAGATGTGGCAAGATTACATTCTGCTATTCTTTCTTATGCTAGAGATTTTATGATTAATAAAGGTTTTACTTATTGTATTCCACCTTATATGATTCGTAGTAGTGTGGTTACTGGTGTTATGAGTTTTGAGGAAATGGATGCTATGATGTACAAAATTGAGGGTGAAGATTTATACTTAATTGGTACTAGTGAGCATTCTATGATTGGTAAGTTTAAAGAACAACTTTTACCAAAAGATGCTCTTCCTTATACTATGACTTCTTATTCTCCTTGCTTTAGAAAGGAAAAAGGTGCACATGGTATTGAAGAACGTGGTGTTTATCGTATTCACCAATTTGAAAAACAAGAAATGATTGTTGTTTGTGAGCCAGAAGATAGCTGGAAATGGTATGATAAGTTATGGTCTTATACCGTTGAATTATTTAGAAGTATGGATATTCCTGTTCGTACTTTAGAGTGTTGTAGTGGTGATTTGGCTGATTTAAAGGCTAAAAGCTGTGATGTAGAGGCTTGGAGCCCTAGACAACAAAAATATTTTGAGGTTGGTAGCTGTTCTAATTTAACAGATAATCAAGCAAGACGTTTAGGTATTCGTATTAAAGGCGAAAAGGGAAATTATTATGCTCATACTTTAAATAATACTGTAGTTGCTCCTCCTCGTATGTTAATTGCCTTTTTAGAAAATCATTACCAAGAAGATGGTAGTGTTACAATTCCAGAAGTATTATGGCCATATATGGGTGGTACTAAGGTTTTAAGACCTTCTAAAAATAAATAAACACATTAAAGGGAGTAATAAAAAATGGCAAAATTACATTTTAGATACGGCGCAATGAATGTGGGGAAAACAACCATTATGATTCAAACTGCATATAACTATGAAGAAAGAGGTCAAAAAGTATTACTCATTAAACCATCCATAGATACAAAAGGAAATGAAAAAATTGTATCTAGAATAGGTTTAGCTAGAGATGTTGATGCTCTAATTTCACCAGATGATAAAATTTTTGATAAAATTGGGAATTGTTTAGATTGGGCAAACTGTATTTTAGTTGATGAAGCGCAGTTTTTAACTAAAAGCCAAGTAGATGAATTATATTATATAACTAAATTATATAATATTCCAGTAATTGCATTTGGTTTAAGAACAGATTTTAAGTCTAATGGTTTTGAAGGAAGTACTAGATTATTAGAGTTAGCAGATGCTTTAGAAGAAATGCCTACTATTTGCAGATGTGGCAAAAAAGCTCGATTTAGTGCGAGAAAAGTAAATGGCGAATTTACAAGTGATGGTGATATTGTATTAATTGATGGTACCCCGAATATTGAATACGAATCTCTTTGTGGTTCTTGCTATATTCATAAAGTATTAAATATAAATAATAAGTAAGGAGTATTATCATGTTTATTAAAAATCCTGAGTTTAAAATTTCGGCTGTTAGCCCTAAGCAATATCCAACAGATGATTTACCACAAGTTGTATTAGTAGGAAAGTCTAATGTTGGAAAGTCTTCTTTTATTAATACTTTGGTAAATCGTAAAAAGCTTGCACGTACTAGTAGTGAGCCTGGTAAAACAAGACAAATTAATTTTTATAATATGGATGACAAATTTTATTTTGTAGATTTACCAGGTTATGGTTATAGTAAAATGTCTAAGCAAGAACAAGTAAGAGTGGGAAATTTTATTGAAGAGTATTTGCAAACAAGTCAAAATATTGCTTTAATTATTTTCTTAATTGATATTAGGCATACACCTACTCAAAATGATAAGTTAATGTATGATTATATTTTTAAAACGAATTTACCTTGTATGGTAATTGCAAGTAAGGCAGATAAGATTGCGGTTACGAAAGTTAATGGCTATGTAGAGGATCTGCAAAAAGTTTTAAATCCTTTACATGATTTAACGTTTTTACCATTTTCTTCTGAGAGAAAATCTTATACTGAAGATGTTTGGGAAGCAATTGAGAAAATATTACTAAAATAGCCTTTTAAAGTCAAAAGCCTTGTAATATAGAATTTTTTTAGCTACGCCTACAAAATTTCTATATTACAAGGCTTTATTTTTTAATTATTTTCTTTTTCCATTTTTTTGGTAATTGCTTTTAGGGCTTTTGGTCTTTCCATTGTAATGATATGTCCACAGCCTAAGCATTTTAGTTTAAAGTCAACGCCTACACGTGTTAGTTCCCATAGTTTACTACCACATGGATGTTGCTTTTTGGTTCTTACAATATCTCCTACTTCATATTCCATAGGAACCACTCTCCCTTCTTTTCTTTTTAACTATAACTCGTAGTTTTTTTCTTAAACATGTAA
>CAMSEM010000049.1 GCA_947057505.1 uncultured Clostridium sp.
TCCGATCTGGGTATTCAGGACAGGAGTGGAATGTTTTATATTGTATCAGGAGAACTTACACCAGAATCAAACAAACTATATCATGGTAAAATGAATGCAGTTGGGAACATGGCAGGTTTATTACTTGGAATTTTTGCCATGTCAATTTAAAAAACAGAACTAACATTTTCTAAGCTCATATATTCGCTAAGATTTCTTAGCTGTAGAATCTTTGATTCATACGGATAAGATATGTGTTAGAAAAATTTAAGTTTCGCATAATTAATTTCTACGGAAATTGCACTCTTCGAGATGCACTTTCCTAGAATAAAAAAAGGTGTAGCAAAAGATTTTCCTAAACCAAATTTACCTACAAAAGAATTAATACTATCCATATCCTTTGTTTTTAAAATAGCACTTCGAAGCAAATCAATAGAAGCACCTTTGACATTGCAAGCAAAACAAGCAGCTTTATGAACATTCATAGAGGATAATGCTTTAAAATCAAGCCTTTCTACATCAAAAATTTCTATAATGCCTGGCTTTAATTGATGATCATGGCAAAAATGGTAAATATAATAGTTATTATCAGTTTCATCAGTCTCAAAAATTGCTTTTTCAATTTTAGCAGATCGGCTTCAGGAGAGCTTGAAATTAGATACATTTCGCGAGCATCTTTGTGGGAGACAATGAAATCCTCCAATTCTGTATAATGCTTACCTTTATAAAATAACGTTAACTCGATAAGTAAATTAGAACGAGGATTTAATGCAATAATGGTACTTACAAAATTCTCATGATTAGTTAACTCTGGACTTTCCTTTGCATAAGTTAAAATTTTGTTACCATCATTGCAATTCAATATTAAAGTATCCAAGTCATCTAACAAATCTTCTCTCAAAATGTTCGAAAAGGCGTCTAAAAACTGATTAATAAACGTTCCATTACCGCATATGTCTAATTGCGTAATTACCTCCGTAGGTGTGCCAGAAAAGAAATAGCTTACACCAGACCGCTTATCTTCTAAGCTAAAATTCAATTTAAGTCCATCTTGCTCATTTAAAGTTACAGTATTCATGTCAATTCCTCCTTTAAGTAACTATCTTAAAAGTTACAATAAAAATCTTACGTCAATATTATAACGTAAGATAAGTAAAATATAAACAAGTTATGAATAATTAACGATAAAGTCCATACATTATTTTAAATTACATTGTAGAACAAAGAAAATTATGATAAAATAAACCAAAACAACATAAGAAAGAGGAAAAATTAAAATGAAAATCATGTTTATTTGTACAGGAAATATTTGTAGAAGTGCCATGGCAGAAGCCATGCTAAAGAAAATAGTAAAAAATAAAAAAATAGAAAATGTAGAGGTATACTCTTGTGGAACCTATGCTCAAACAGGAGATGTACCAACATTAGATGCCATAGAAGTAATGGAAGAATATGGTATAGACTTAAAAGCACATAGAGCAACCAATATAAAAGAATCAAACATAGAAGAAATGGACATAATATTATGTGCAACACTATCACACAAAGGAGCTGTTATCAGCCTATATCCAGAGCTTAGTAAAAAAGTATTTACCATGAAAGAATATGCAAACTTCAAAGACGACTATAATATTTCAGACCCATGGGGCTATGGCATAGCAGTTTATAGAAAATGTGCTGCAGAAATCGAGCAATGTTTAAAGAAAATAGTTAAAACTATTTTCTAAAAGTAATAATTTAGACTTTTAAATCAAAGATTAGAATAGATTAGTTTCTTGCTCGCTTAGAAACTAATCTATTCTAATCTTTGATTAATAAACAAATGTTTTAATGAAAAGTATTGACTTAAGATAAAGTTTTCATATATAATAACAAAATAATCATAACAAAAGAAAGTGAGAAAAAAATGCAAGATTTAATAGAAGGATTAAACGATAAACAAAAAGAAGCAGTACTTGCGGTAGAAGGACCATGCCTAGTAATAGCAGGAGCAGGGAGTGGAAAAACCAAAGTGCTAACTCATAAAATAGCCTACTTAATTTCACAAAAAAACATAAAACCATGGAACATATTAGCAATTACCTTTACCAATAAAGCTGCTAGCGAAATGAAACAAAGAGTAGAAAACATTATAGGAGATGCAGCAGCAGAAATGTGGATGGGAACTTTCCACTCTATTTGTGTGCGTATTTTAAGAAGGTATATCGATAGAATAGGCTTTGACACCTCCTTTTTAATATTTGATAGTTCTGACCAAAGAACAGTGGTAAAAGAATGCCTAAAAACTTTGCAAATAGATGACAAAATGTTTACGGATAGAAGCGTTTTATCAGAAATAAGCAATGCCAAGAACGAAATGTTAACACCAAAAGCATACCAAACCAAATATGCAGGAGATTATAGAAAAGAAAAAATAGGACAAATCTATGAATTATATCAAAAAAAATTAAGAGAAAACAACAGCCTTGACTTTGATGATATTATCAACTACACCATAGATATTTTATCTGAAAACCCAGATGTATTAGAATACTACACAGAAAAATTTAAATATGTCTTAGTAGACGAATATCAAGACACTAACAAAGCCCAATTTACCTTAGTATCTATTTTAGCATCACGCTATGGAAACATTACGGTAGTAGGTGATAACGACCAAGGTATTTATAGCTTTAGAGGAGCAGATATTACCAACATATTAAACTTTGAAAAAGACTTTCCAGGAACTAACATCATTAAACTAGAGCAAAACTATCGTTGTACAGGAAATATTCTAAAGGCAGCAAATGCCGTAATTAAAAACAACGAAAACAAATATGAAAAAAAACTATGGACACAAAACGAAGAGGGAAGCCTTCCTTGCTTATACCAAGCAGAAGACGAATATGATGAAGCAAGGTACATTGTAGAACAAATTCATCACCTAAAAACACAAGAATACTTAAAGCCACAAGACTTTGTTATTTTATACCGTATGAATGCTCAATCAAGAGCAATAGAAGACATACTAAGGAGAGAAGATATTCCATACAAAGTAGTAGGTGGTGTAAAATTCTACGAAAGAAAAGAAATTAAAGACACCATTGCCTACTTAAGGTTAATTCATAATACAGCAGATAACCTATCCTTAAGAAGAATTATTAATGAGCCTAAAAGAGGAATAGGAAAAACTAGTTTAGATAATATAGCACAAATATCAGACCAAACAGGCGCATCTATGTATGAAATTATTAAACATGCAGAAGAATATGGACTAAATAGAGTAAAAGCAAATAGTCAAGAATTTATTACCTTAATAGAAGAATTAAGAGTAAAACAGCAAGAGCTTTCTATATCAGACCTATTAAAAGAAGTACTAAACAAATCTGGCTACACAAAAGCACTAGAACTTGAAAATACAATAGAAGCAGAAACAAGAATTCAAAACTTGGAAGAATTCTTAACCGTAGCAATCGAATTTGAAGAAGAATCAGCAGATAACAGTCTAGCAGAATTCCTAGAAGGAATTACATTATCTAGCGACATCGATGAAATGCAAGACGAAGAAAACTCTGTTACCTTAATGACCTTACATAGTGCAAAAGGACTAGAATACCCAGTTGTATTTTTAGTAGGAATGGAAGAAGGCATCTTCCCAGGCTATAAATCTATAGGAGAGCCACGCGAACTAGAAGAAGAAAGACGTTTATTTTATGTTGGTATTACAAGAGCAAAGCAGTTCTTGCACCTAACATGTGCCAAACATAGAACCATATTTGGTTCAACTAGCTATAATGCCATTTCTAGGTTTATTAAAGAAATACCAGAAGACTTATTAGATGGAACCATAGAAACAAATCAAGAACCAACCTTTAAAGACCAAAACTATAACTGGGAATATGGAAGAACATCTGCAAGTAAAGTAACAACATACACTTTTGAACCAAAAGCACAAGCAACTGCAAAAAATGCAGATACTAATTATCAATTTAGAACAGCGGAGAGCTTTTTAAACTCACTTACTCAAAAGAAAACACAAAACGCAGTAGATATAACCAAATATAAAGAAGGGCAACACATTTACCACAAAAAATTTGGAGAAGGTGTTATTCAAAAAATAGAACCAGAAGGAGACGATTACAAACTAGACATTCAATTTATAAAATCTGGACATAAAAGACTAATGGCAAAATTTGCAGCATTAGAAGTAATACAATAATAACAAAGTAACTTAAACTCACAGTAATTATATAAATAAAAAAGCAGTTCGAAAGAGCTGTTTTTTGTTTATTAAAAAACAGTTAAAATTTCCCTATCCGTAGTAAAATAAAACAAAAAAAACAAAATTGTAACAAAAAAGTAATAAAGATGTAAAATTGTAAACAAAATACCTCGAAACCTATTTCCGTAGTAACAGCAAGAACATTTGAAAATAAGGAAAAAATTGGCTTATTGCAAGTAAAAAAAGACTGTGCTAATATAATATTAGATAGGTATGAAAGGGGAAACATAATGAAATTACAAATAAACAAACAAATTGTAAAAATATTTATTATTTTAACCACATTGGTATTAGCAGTACCAATAATTAGTTATGCAGCTGAAACAAATCAAATAACCAGTAATAAATATGTAGTATCAGAACTATATGACTATATTTTTAGAATAGAGCCAAAAACAACAGTAGAAGTATTAAAAAACAACATTAATGTACAAGATAAAACAAAAATAAAGATATATCAAGATAGTACATGTAAGACAGAAGTAACTTCTGGAAATATAGGAACAGGAATGGTATTAACGTATGTACCCCCACAAACATCAACAAAGCAAATACATAGACTTAGTGTAATAGGTGACCTAAACAAAAATGGTCAAGTAGAAACACTAGAACTAAATAACTTAATTAAATATATTGTAAACAAAACCAAATATAATCTAAATGAATTAGAGCTACTATCAGTAGATATGAACATGGATGGAGAAGTAAATCCTATTGATTTAACCATTATGATTAGATATATTGTATTTAATAAATTAGAAGAAAACATTGAAACAAAAGTAGAAGCTCCAACAGTAGTAGTAAAAACAGGAACAAAAGAAGTAGAAGACTGCTACAGAAGTAATGTTACCTTCCAAATACAAAACGAAGAAAATAAGATAAAAATATTAAAAAGTATGTACAAAATAGAAGGTAGCCTAAATCAAGCTGAAAAACAAGTAAACCCAAATGAAATAATCACTCTAACACAAGATGGAACTTATCAAATAACCACATATGCCTACTCTATATATGGAACAAAATCAAAACCAAAAACAAAAACAATAAAAATTGATAGAACAGCACCACAAATAGGAGAAATTACAGTATCTACAGAAAATGCAAATACAAGTACAATAACAGTAACAGGAATTATAGATGAAATAAGCATGCCATATCAAATAAGCTTTAGTAAAATTGAAAACCAATATAATTGGGAAAATAACACAAACCAAACTTTCACAAAAGAAGTAAATAGCAATGGAACATGGTATGTTGCAGTAAAAGATAAATCTGGAAATATTACTAAACAAAGTGTACAAGTAGAAAATGTGAAACCAAAAGTAGATGAAATTCAAGCTGTAGTAGAAGGAATTGTAGGAATAGAAGAAAACACAAATTTACATATAACTTGTACTGGGGAACCAAAAGATATTCATATTAATATTGGAGACGACACAGTACTAGAAATAGACAAAACACAAATTACTAAAACACCAATAAAAGATGAAAATGGAAACACTATTGGCTATGATGTAAACATACCAGTAAGCGGATTAAAAGAAGGAGAAACAACCGTTGAAATTATAGTAGAAAACTATGATGGAACACAAGTAAAACAAACACAAACTGTAGGAATTGTAGATAAATCAAAAGGAAATGTTTTAATAGGAAAAACTTATTATCCATCTATTACAAAAGCAATAGAAGCCATTAACAAACAAGGAACCATTACGATATTAAAAAATATTGCAGAAGATGTATTAGTACCAGCAGGAAAAGAAATAACACTGGAGATTGGTTATTATACCATTACAGGAAGAATTAATAACCAAGGAAAACTAACAATTCCATCAGGTTCTGTAATCAATCAAGAAGAAACAATATACAACACAGGAACAGTTCATATAAAAAATGCAACAATCGCATCAAATGCAATTGCAATCCATAATTTGGCAACATGCAATATAACTATAGATAATGGTAAAATTATATCACAAAATAACAATGCAATATTAAACTATGGAACCATGAAAATAGATGATAGTTTAGTACAAACAAATGCACAAGAAATAGAAGCTATTTCAAATCAAGTAAATGGAAACTTAACTATTACAAGTGGTGAAGTAAAAGCGCCACATAGTACAGCTATTAATAATATAGGTAGTTTAACACTAGGAATAAAAGATGGCAAAGTAAGTACTGCATCTCCAGACATTACAGCAAAAAATCATGGAATTGTAACTACAGGAATATTTAATTGGTATGATGGAAAAGTTACAGCTGGGCAAACACTATATGGAACAGCTAATAAAGTAGAAGAAGGTTATTTAATATATGATTATACAGAAAATACACCATCTATAGCAACCCTAGTAACACCAAGATACCAAGTAGGAACTAACAAATATGTAACCCTACAAGAGGCTGTAGAAGCTGTAAGCCCTGAGGGAACAATTAAGCTATTGCAAGATGCAGAAGACTATTCAAATGTAAGTATTAGTAAAAAATTAACCATAGATTTAAACGGACATACCATTACAAGAAATAAAGAAATACAAATTTTAGAAAAGGGAAATGTAAACCTAAAATCAGGTAATATAAACGCAACAAGCCAAAGTGCAATAACATCCTATATGGGTAAATTAAAAATAGAACAAGCTAATGTAACAGGTAAAGAATATGGTATATCACAATCAACAAACTCTCATTTAGAAATAATAAGTGGAACAATTAAAGGTAAAATAAATGGAATCAAAAGTCAAACACAAACCAATACCATTATTTTAGGTGATAATACAAAGGCAATTAACCTAAATAATCCACTTATCATAGGTGGACAATATGGAATATTTGCAGCTGAAGGAACACAAGTATACTATTATAGTGGAACAATAAAAGGAAATGAGCAACCAGGATACTATATGATAGAAACACCTATTTATAGAAATGGATACATTATGAATGTAAACAAAGAAGAAGAAAATTATGTATCTAAACTAATTGTAATGGCAGACTATAAAGTATCTGTAAAAAGAGAAACTTATATGAAATATTACAAAACAATTGCAGATGCAATAAAAGAAGCAAAAGAGTCTAACTTAGAAACAGAAATTAACTTTATGAAAGATATCAATGAAGACATTGTAATACCACAAAATACAAGCATTATCTTAAATGCAAAAGAACATACATTAACAGGTATTATTATTAATGATGGAAAATTAGTTATTAAAACAGGAACCTTCGTAGGAACACAGCAAAGCAATTTATTATATAACGCAGGAGAAACATATATCCTAGAAGGAACCCTAAAAGGAACAAGTAGCACAGCACCAACAATTTATAATGAGCAAACAGGAAGAATAGATATTACAAAAGCAAATATCATAGCAGAAAATCATAGTAGTATTATCAACTGTGGAACACTACAAATGCTAGAAGCAAATGTTCAAAATAATGCAAAAACACAAGCATGTATTGTTACAGAAAATGCAGCAAATACCACTATACAAAAAGGAAAAATCGTATCTAATAACAATACAGCACTTTTAGGCAAACAAGGTTCTAGTATAACACTTGGAAATGAAAGTGAAGAAAAAACAAAAATGCCAGTAATAGAAGCAAAACAATATGGTATATTCACACAAGGAAGTTTGAATTACTTAGATGGAACCATAAAAGCACAAACCGCAATTAATGTACAAAATCCAGTATTACCACAAGACTATACAATTTATCAAAAAGACTATGAAAATTATCAAACTGTAGAATTAATACCAATAACCAGTAGTGTAAAAATAGGAGAAAATGTATATGAAACATTAACCCAAGCTTTGCAAGATATTCAAACACAAGAACAAGTAACCATAGAAATATTAAGAAATATAGAAGAATCAGTAATAATTCCAAGCAATGTTAATGTGATTTTAGAAGCAGGTAACTACGCAATTACAGGAAGAATTAACAATAAAGGAACACTAAATGTTGTATCAGGAACTTTTGAAAATAGTGAAGGAACAGTACTATATAACTCTGGAAAATTAACTGTTACGAATGGAACGATTGCAGGAAAATCCTTAAACAATGCAAGTATTTATAATGCAACAGAAGGAACAGCAAATATAACGGGTGGAACCATTTATTCAGAAAGCTGTACTGCAATTGGAAATAAAGGAACACTAACTATATCAAACAATGCCGATATATATAGCCAAAAACAAGAATATCCAACCATATACAACTATGAAAGTGCACAATTAACAGTCACAGGAGGAAAAATTATCAACAAAGTAAGTAATGGAACAGCAATTTATAACTTAGGAAGTAGCAATATTACAGGGGGAATTATAGAACCAGCCAATTAAATTTTTTAATATATATTACTAGCTTTTTTACTTTCGAAACAAACTAAAATTTGTTTCTCATGGGACGCTCTAATACCAAAGCTTAGTAATATATATTCTAAAAAATAAAACCTACTAATATAAAGAAGGGATAGAAAAATGCGCATAGTAAAAAAGATGGTAGCAACTATACTAAT
>CAMSEM010000050.1 GCA_947057505.1 uncultured Clostridium sp.
AAGGCTTTTGCCGGATTCCCTTACAGGAGGCAACATGCTATTACGAATGCGGAGACATGGGTTCGATTCCCGTCGGGGTCACCAATATGCCACTTTAGCTCAGCTGGTAGAGCAACTGACTTGTGGGATAGATAAAACAGTAAGTTTTATTTTGAACTATCTTGCACCTTTATGTGGAAACATATAAAGTGGATACCGCTAATTCGGGGAAGGCTTTAAAATGCTAATCCCGAGCTAGAAAACAATATGTTTTCGAGTGTAGAGACTTTATACGGTATGCCTAAAGCTATAAGCCATGGCAAAGAGAAAGTCCAGACTACAAACACAGTAAAATGTGGTAATGAAAATTATAGTAGTATGAATCAGTAGGTCATCTGTTCGAATCAGATAAGTGGCTCCATTACTTAGAACTAGACTTGTTTAAAACTTGTCTAGTTCTTTGCTTTTTTTTAATAGAAATGTGAGGAATTATAATTAATAAAAAGAAAAAGTTTTGTAACAATCAATGTTAAAAAGAATATCGATATAAAAATTATATAATAAAATGGAATAAGAGAAAGCTATCAAACTTCTTTATATATAAAAAATACCTAATGGATAAATATCATAACAAATGTGCAAGATGTGGATGGGGAGAAAAAATACATATACCAATACAATTCCATTAGAAATAGAACATATAGATGGAAAATATCAAAATAACAGTGAGAAGAATTTAATCTTATTATGTCAAAATTGTCACTCTCTCACAAGTGCCTATAAAGGAGCAAATCTAAATCATGGTAGAAAACAAAGAAAAAAATATTATACCTAAAACAGTTATTGTAACAGGCGGTTCCAATGGAATTGGAGCAGAAATTGTTACAACACTAGCAAAACAAAATTATCAAGTAGTATTAAACTATAATAAATCAGAACAACAAGCAAAGCAAATACAAACACAATTAGAAAAACAAGGAAAACAAATACAAATATTTAAAGCAGATGTATCGAAAAGAGAGCAAGTAAAACAACTAGTAGCCTTTACTTTAAAAGCATTTGGAAAAATAGATATATTAATCAATAATGCAGGAATCTCACAAACAAAGTTATTTACAGATATAACAGATAGTGATTGGAACAATATGATACAAACAAATTTGAATTCAGTTTTTTATTGTACACAAGAAGTATTGCCAAGTATGATACATCAAAAACAAGGATGTATTGTAAATATATCTTCTATATGGGGAATTACTGGTGGAGCATGTGAAGTTCACTATAGTGTAGCAAAAGCTGGAATAGATGGAATGACCAAATCTCTAGCAAAAGAACTAGGACCATCCAATATAAGAGTTAACAGTATAGCCCCAGGAATAATTGATACCAATATGAATAAAGAATTAACGAAAGAAGAAATAGAAGAAATAAAACAAGAAATACCATTACAAAAAATAGGAAAAACTACCAATGTAGCTAAATGCATAAATTGGTTAATAGAAGATGAATATACTACAGGTCAAATTATTTCAGTAAACGGCGGATGGTATATATAATAAAAAAAGATTCTTTTTTTAAAAGAATCTTTTTTAATTATTTATAATCTTTCTTTTATAATTGCCAGAAATTAGTTTTGGAAGATAAGTAATTACCTTATAAATAGCTAATCTAACTTTTTTACTCCAAATATAAGATTTTCTTAGCTTTCTAGGAGAATCTAAAAAACTACTTTTTGGAAGTACTAAAGCAACCTCTACTTTTTCAATAGGAAAAATATAATTTTGTCCATCATGGTTATCCCATTCATTATTGCCATTTCTAAAGCAAAAATTAAAAGTATCAAAAGAAGCAAGTTCTACCTCTGCTTGAAAACCAAGTTCTGTTTTCTCCATTTGAATTTCATTTAAATTATCCCAATTAAGCCCAAAACCATAATGAAGAAAAACCTCAGTAGAGTCATTTTGAAAAAGTTTTCCTGCATATGAAATTTTTACAGTAGAATTTTCTACTAATTTATCTGTATTAAAAAAAATATTTTTTACTAATTCCATTAAAAAAATCTCCTCATTTATCTTGTGTTACTTATTTTGATATTATAATATTAAATATTTTATAATTCAAGTACTTTTGACAAATATATACATTTTAATCTAAATTTGTTCCAATTACTTTACCAACAATATAAAAATTATCTTTTCTATCTAAGAAAATATCTGCAACATTTTTATCCTCAGCCCTTAGAACAACTCCATCTTTGCGGACAATAAATCTACGAATAAGCATTTTATCTTGATAACAAAACAAGCCAATATCTCTATTATCAAGAGGTGTATTAAATTCAATATAAACATAAGAATCTTGCTTTAGTTTAGGTTCCATAGCTGCATCTGTAATTTTTACAGCAATAGAAGCACCAGGCATATTAGCAGGACAATCAATCAAAGAACCTAATGTGTCAAAAGTAGGAATTTGTTTATAAGGAATATGAGATTCTATTTTATAAGAAAGATGTTCCTCAGTAAGTTCCTTATCATAAGTATACATCAAAGGACGATAAGGAATTCCCATTGTTTTACACATATTTCTTAAAACTTTATGGCTAGGATTTCTCTCGCCTTTTTCGATATGTGTTAAATGCCCTGTATTAATGTTTGTTCCCCTAGCAATTTCAGCTTTAGTTAATTTATGTTCCTTACGAATGTATGAAATCATTTCACCAATCATAGTATAATACCTCTTTTCAAAAATTTCCTAATCCTATTATATTAAAAAAAGAAAAACTTGTCTAGTAAAAAATAACAAAAAAATGTAAATTGTGACAAAATAGGATATAAAAACAACCCATTTTGTTATTGTAAAAATTAATAAACTATGGTAATATAATTTTGTACAAAATGATATATTGTATAGAGGGGAATAAAATGGAAAAAGAAGAAAATAAAAAAGAAGTAAAACAAACCAATGAAGAAATAATAAAAAAAGAAGAAAAGCGAGAAATTAGATCAAAAGAAGAAATAACAAATGAGCAAGAAAACACAAAAAAAGAACAAGAAAATGAAGTAGAAGAAGTAAAAAATGAAAAGCAAGAAGAAATTAAACTACAAGAAGAAAAAGCTTCTAATACAGAAACAGAATATAAAGTAAAAGCACCTAAAAAAAACAAAAGAGGACTTGTTATAACAATAGTAATAGCAGCTATTATTTTTATTCTTATGTTATTTTCTATAATCTTTGCATTAGTTAATATGAATAATCAAAACATGATGAAAGGAATTTCCATTTTAGGAATTGATGTTAGTAACCTATCACCAGAAGAAGCAACAAAAAAAATAAATGATGCCATAGAAAATAGATTTCAAGATGAAAATAATAATTTAATATTAAAAAGAAATCATACAGAAATAAGTGTAACAGCAAATACTTTTAATGCAAAATTTGATGTAGAAAAAGCTATTGCAGAAGCCTATAATATAGGTAGAAGAGGAAATATTATTACCAATAATTATGCTATTTTATATACAAACATTTTTAAAAAAGATATTCAGCCAGAATTGCATTTAGATAATGAACTATTAGAAAACACTATAACAGATGCTAGTGCAAAAATGGAAGATAGAGTAATAGAAAGTAGCTATTATGTAGAAGAAAAAAAATTAAATATTGTAAAAGGAAAAGCAGGATACATCATAAACAAAGAAAAACTAAAACAAGATATTTATGCACAATTAAATAATATTCATACTAATTATCAAATAATAGAAATACCAGTAGAATATAAAGAGCCAGAAGCAATTAATTTAGAAAAGATACGAAATGAAATTTATAAAGAACCAAAAGATGCTTATGTAGAAAAAAATCCAACGAAAGTACATACCCATATAGATGGTGTAGACTTTGCAATATCTATAGAAGAAGCACAAAAAATCATACAAGAAGAAAAAGAAGAATATACCATTCCACTTAAAATAACAACACCTAAAAAGACAATTAACGATTTAGGAGAAGAAGCATTTCCAGAGCTACTTGCTACATTTTCAACTATTTATGATGCCAGTAATAGAAATAGAAGTAATAACATAGAATTAGCATCTAAGAAAGTAAATGGTACAGTAGTGATGCCAGGAGAAAAATTCTCTTATAATACAGTAGTAGGAAAAAGAACCATAGAAGCAGGTTTTAAAGAAGGAACAGCCTATATAGGGGGAAAAGTAGTACCAGATGTAGGTGGTGGTGTTTGCCAACTATCCTCTACGCTATATAATGCAGCATTATTAGCTAATCTAGATATACTAGAAAGAAGTAGCCATATGTTCTTAACAGGTTATGTAGCAGCAAGCCGTGATGCAACTGTATATTATGGAAGTTTAGACTTTGTATTTAAAAATTCAAGAAATTATCCAATCAAAGTAGTAGCAACCTCACAAAACGGTGTATGTAAAGTAAGTATTTATGGAATAAAAGAAGAAACCGAATACGAAGTAATTATTCAATCAAAAGTAACATCATATATTAATTACACAACCACCTATAAAAATGATGCAACAATAGCAGAAGGAAAAGAAGTAATAGAGCAACATGGTGCAAACGGTTGTAGAAGTGAAGGATATAAAATTTTAAAACTAAATGGAAAAATTGTATCACAAACTCTACTTTCTAAAGACACTTATAGTGCAAAAGAAAGAATAGTAAAAAGAGGAACAAAAAAAGTAGCCACACCACCAGTTCAAACAGACCCGAACCAAACAACACAAAATCCAAAAACAGAAGAAAACACTATAACCTAATAATTTATAGAATAATTTAAACACTATTTTATTAAAATAAGAATACAAGCCAAAATCCCCAAGGCATTTGCCTAGGGGATTTTTAGAGAAAAAACTATTTTAAACTTTAGAAAGTGCTATAAAGCACTTAATATATATTTAGTTAGAAACTTCAGGAGTCTGCAAAACTTCAACAGATTGAGAAACCTCGGAAGACGTAGGAGTTTCTTGACTTTGAGGAGCTTCAGGAAGAAGTTCTTCTGCTGCTGAAGCAGGAAGCAACTTTTTGGAGATAAGCCATGTAGTAGCTCCTGCAAACGCAACTGGCATCAGCTTTTTCATAATGGACACAATCTGGTTCATAAAAGCTTTCATACCTGTAGTTTCAGCGGTATCATCAGCGCTTGGGGAAGAATTAAGCATCTTCTTGCCATACAAAAGTACACCAATCAAGACAATAATGGCCAAAAATGCAAACCTTTTAGCATTTTGTTTTTCCTCTTCATTAGATAAGTCAATATGAAACTTATCAGCAATAAAGAGTTTAGCCATTTCGGCATAAAGTTTAGCACTGTCTACAATACCGCCAGCCTTTTGCTTAGCTTTATCGGTAATAGCCAAAACCTGTGCAGACTTTGTAGAAATTGCATAAACCACAATAACGCAAAGGGCAATAGGTAAAAGCTTCTCGGTCATAGGCGAAATCCAGCCAAACTTTTGACTCATGGCAGTCATTTCTTGCAGCCCATTCTCTACATCTTTAGGAGAAATATCTTTCGGGTCTTTACTGCCATAAATAGAAGAAAATACCTTCATAGCCCCATAGCCAATGGCAGCAACTTTACCCAATTTCATTAACTTGCGAAGATTTGCTTTGTCTTCCAAAGTTTTCATAGGGAAGCCAAGGTGCTTTTCGCAAAGTTCACCAATATTGTCTGTTGTAATGCCAGAACGCTTCGAGTTCAAAATGCGATAAGCAGCGTAAACGCTAAGCAAAGGTACTGCCCATTTAAGAGCAGGCTTATACTTTTCACCCCACTGCATCAAAAGCTGAACATTTTCTTCCGGGGAATGTCTGTACAGTTGGTCAAAAATCCGTGTAACATTGTTAGTAGTCATAGTCGTATCCTCCTTTTGTTTGGGTGCAAATTCTTTTTCATCTTGACATTTTGCTTCTTGTTTCTTAACTCCCAGAATATTCTTAGGCTCTTTTGCCAAAAGTTTTTGCGGATTTACAATTTTCCAATACTCATCCTCATCAAACTCAAATCCAAGAGTACATTTCAAAGTACCAGTAGATTTTAAATCTAATCTTGCACGTTGAGCAAGCTGATAAAAATTGCAAGTTTTAGTATTGAAGCATGCGCAGCCACAATCAGAAGTGAAAAAGTCATAAATATAATCGAAAGAGATAGGAAAAATAACATCAAATGTAATAATAGGATGTGTCTTATCTTCAACAATAGAAGAAAGTGGAATCTTTTTATAAAAAGAACAAACGCGACAGATATCTTCCCCATCATAACGAACATGTAAAAAATCATTTTCGATCATAAATGAGTATTCAGTACAAGAACAATTTATATGACAATCGTCAGTAGCAGAATAATCTGGTCCAAAAATCGAAGGGGAATTCTTCAAATACTCATTCAAAGATCCAAAGTTCCACATGTGCCATTCTTCACAAGTCGGGCATAAGTACCGTGTGGGTTTCAATTTTAAAAGTTCTTTATGCATAAAACCTCCTCCTGTCTAAAAATAAATTAATAAATAGTTTTTTCTCCTTTCATAATAGTGTATTTACACTGTAAGCTACCAAGGCAAAATCTGCCTTTAGTATAAGCTATATAAAATACCAAAGTCTATTACACAACACTTTACATAAAAAGTAAATACTAAAAACAAAATTATGTAAAGAAAAGACCAGTGTTTACCAAATAACGTAATTATTCAGTAGCATTAAGACAAAAACCTTGTAATATAGTAATTTTTCTGCTGCGCCACGGACGCTCATGCTATTTTAATTTTACTTTTAAGTAAAATTAAAACACCTCGCTTTGCATACAAAATTCTATATTACAAGGTTTTGTAAATAACAAGCATTGAATACTTACCAAATAACTTACTATACCAAAATTTTTTGTTGACTTTTTTTAAAACAGCAGATATACTAATAAGAAAATAAACCTTGTTGTATAGCAAAAATCTAAAGATTTCTCCTATACAATAGAAAAAGGAGAACCTATGAATCTTCAAGAAGAAACAAAATTTTTAATGAAAAAATATCAAATTAGTGCCAATAAAAACTTAGGGCAAAATTTTCTAATTGATGAAAATGTAATACAAAATATAGTAGAAGCAGCACAAATATCAAAAGAAGATATTGTAATAGAAATAGGACCAGGACTTGGCAGTTTAACACAACCACTACTTGAAAAAGCTAAAAAAGTAATAGCAATAGAATTAGACAAAAAAATGGCAGAAATATTACAAGACAGATTTGCTCTATATGAAAACTTTAACCTAATACAACAAGACATTTTAAAAATAGACTTCGAAAAAATGATGAAAGAGCAAAATATAGAAAAAGAAAATATAAAAATAGTAGCAAACTTACCATACTATATAACAACACCAATTATTATGAAACTACTAGAAGAAAAACTACCAATACAAAGTATTACTGTTATGATACAAAAAGAGGTAGCAGATAGACTAACAGAAACTCCAGGACAAAAAAATACAGGAGCCATTACCTATTGTGTTTATTACTATTGCAAACCACAACAAATCATGTTAGTACCAAACACCTCCTTCATACCACCACCACAAGTAAACTCAGAAGTAATTAGGCTAGACATTAGAAAAGAGCCACCAGTACATTTAGAAAACGAAGAATTATTCTTTAAAATCATAAAAGCAAGCTTTATGCAAAGAAGAAAGACACTATTAAATGGGCTAGCAAACAGTAACATAGCAAGCAAAGAAAAAATAAGAGAAGAGTTAGAAAGACTAAAATTACCAGAAAACACAAGAGGAGAAACACTAACAATAGAACAATTTGCACAATTAGCAAATAATTTAAATAAGCAATAAATATATTATTTTTGTAACATGAGCAAAGTCAAGAATTCAAAAAAACTATTGACAAAACTACTAAAAGCGAATTATAATAATAATTGTTACAAAAATACTTATGCGTCATTAGCTCAGTTGGTAGAGCAGCAGACTCTTAATCTGATGGTCGGAGGTTCGACTCCTCTATGACGCACCAAATTATAACAACTTACGAACCAGAAAGTTTGTAGGTTGTTTTTTGTATAAAGACTACTTTTAAAAAATAAATGGGTATATATGAGGGATTAATTTTTGGACAGAGAAACAGAAATATGTACTATACATAAGATTTGAAGAAACAGAGAAAGTGAAATTTACTGAAATAAAAGAACTACCTTAGAAATAAAATAATTTGATATATGCAAAATGTAAAGTTTGAGTTGCATTTTGCATTTTTTCATTGTATAGGAAAAATCGCAGATTTTTCCGTGTACAACAAGGTTAAGTTTCCTTGGGCCGTGCGGTTGCGAAGCAACCTGCACATGTGGCGAATCCACTTTTCTTATAAAGTGCAACTGGAAGTTGATAGATTTTTAAAAGAAACTACAATAAAATTAAATATGAAGGAAGAGTAGTCTAATGAAATTTGGAGAAAATTTATATAATTTAAGAAAAACAGCTAAAATGAGCCAAGAAAAATTAGCAGAAAAAATAGAGGTAACGAGACAAAGTGTATCAAAATAGGAGAATAGAGAAAGTTATCCAGAAATGGAAAAGATAATGAAATTATGTAGTATTTTCCATTGTAAAATAAATGGTTTGGTACATGAAAATATGGTAGATATAGATTCAGTAGATGAAGATATAAAAATGAGTGTAGTTAAATTTAAAGAAGAAAAGCAAAAAAAAATTAAAGGAATTAG
>CAMSEM010000051.1 GCA_947057505.1 uncultured Clostridium sp.
TACTTTAAGGGGTATTTTTATGAGTAATCAATTAAAAAATAGACTGCCTCACACTTCGTACAAGGCAAATATTGTTAGACTAAGCTGTGTATTTTTTATCCATATGAATACAATTAAAATATATTTACTATTTTAAACGCAGATTTATCTTTGATATGTTCTAAAACAAAAACACAATTTTCTAAATTTTCTATTCCCATACTATATTCTTCCATTTCAATATCTGCCATTAGTCTAGTTAATTCTGTTTCTACCTTTTCTAATTCATCATGTTCTATATAATAGGCTAATTTTTCATACTGTTTTTCCCATTCTTCTCTTGTTTGTTGCATTTGCAAATTAATTTGTTCCTTACTTTTTTCTTCTTTTACAAGTTCTTCTTTTAATATATTTAAGTTATTTGACATTTCATCTACAATTTTATTTGTATTATTTTGTGTTATGATATTTCCTGCAAGTACAATTACAATTACTAAAAAGCAAATAATAAATTCTTTATACATTTTTCAATCTCCTTTTTAGTCTATTTTTTTCTCTTTTGCTTGACAAAAGATTTGCTCTTTTCCATCATAAGTAACAATTAATGCTTCTTCTGGTTTTATTTTAAATTTAGAAACTTGTTTTTCTAGCCATCTTATATCCTTACCAATTTGTTTTAAATTTTCATGCATAACTTTTCCATCTACTACTAAATCATAGGGAATTCCTTCATATTCTGGCATAATATTAAAGTCTTCTGGAATAGTATTTCTTTTATTTGGCTTTTGTATTACTGTTACTTGACCATTAGTTTCTAAAATAGCATATTCTACATCTCCTATATTTACTACATTACTGCCTCTTAGCCTTTCCTGCAATTCATTTAGTGTAAATCTTTCTTTTTTTAATGCTTGCTCATCAATTTTTCCTCTATAAATTAGGATAGACGGTTTTCCGCATAATATACCTCTTGCTTTCATACTTTTCATATTTATAATAGAAATAAGTAAATGCATTAGTAATAATCCTAAAATTGGTATAATTCCATTGGTAATTGGAATACCTACATCTGCCATAGGAATAGAGGCTAAGTCTGCAATCATAATAGATATAGCAAGCTCAAATGGTTGAAGCTGTCCTATTTCTCTTTTGCCCATAAGTCTCATAACAATTAATACAATTATGTATAAAAAAATTGTTCTTATAAAAGTAATTAACATATTTTACCTACCTTTTTGTTTTATTTTACAATAGCAATTTACAATATATACAATTCTTCTTTTTACATTTCATTTGCTTACTATCATTTTGAGCAAAAAAAATAAATCTATTCATTATTTGAATAATTTTTTATTTTTTGTTCATACTAAAATTATAAAATCCGTATAACTTTTATTTAACTGTTATACTGAAGGAGGTTTTAGACATGTCAAATGATCAAACTAATACACAATCAATGTCAAATAGTAAAAGCACAATATGGCAGATTGTTGGTAGATTAATTACTGCTGGTATCGTACTTGGTATTACTGCATTTTTTACACCAGGATTTCAAATTAATAGTTTTTGGGCATTAGCTGCTGCTGCTGTTGTTCTTACTATTATTGATTATTTAATTACCAAATTTACAGGATTACATGCAAGTTCTTTTGGTAAAGGATTTGTAGGTTTTGTTCTTTCTGCTGTTGTATTATATGTAACACAATATTTTGTAGCTGGTTATACTGTATCTTGGATGGCTGCAATTATTGGTGCATTAGTGTATGGCGTTGTAGATTATTTTCTACCTGGCGAACAGCAATAAGAAAAAAAGTGTCACTTAAAGGATATTCCTTTAAATGACACTTTTTTCACAAATAAGTATATTCCCCAAGTGACAAATTTATTTGCCTTTGTTCCATCCTTCTTTGTTGGTTTGTCTTTGTCTTGCCACTGCTAAGCTTTCTGATGGTGCATCTTGTGTGATGGTTGAGCCTGCTGCAACTAATACGTGGTCCCCTAATATTACTGGTGCTACTAAATTTACATTTGATCCTATAAAACAATTATCTCCAATGATTGTTTTATGCTTATTTTTTCCATCATAGTTACAAGTAATTGTTCCACAGCCAATATTGCAATTTTTTCCTATTTCGCAGTCCCCCATATATGATAAATGTGGTACTTTTGAACCTTCTCCTATAATTGCTTTTTTTATTTCTACAAAGCTTCCTACTTTTACTTTATTTGCTAGCTTACAACCTTCACGAATATAGGCATTTGGCCCGATATTACATTCTTCTCCAATAACTACACCAGATTTTATAGTAGTATTGGGCTGAATTACTGTGTCTATTCCTATTTGTACATCATCATAAATATAAGTAGTGTTCATATCTTCAATGGTTACGCCATTGTTCATGTGCATAGTATTAATGCGAATTCGTAATATTCTAGAAAGCATTTCTAGCTGTGCTTTTGTATTTAGGCTTAATATTTCTGTATTATCTTCTACTAAAACTCCACCTATCTTTTCTTCCTTTTGTGATAACATTCTTATCACATCTGTTAAGTAATATAATCCCATACTACTTTTTTCTAGTTTTCCTATTATTCCTAATAATTTTGAAATATCAAAACAATATACTCCTGCATTAACTTCTAGTAATTTTTTTTGTGCCTCTGTTAGCTCTTTTTGTTCTATTATTTCTGCTATTTTGTTATTTTTTCTAATAATTCTGCCATAACCTGCTGGCTCGCTAATAATACCTGTTAAAATAGTTGCAGCTTCTGCTTCTGCTTGAGATTTTTGAGCTAAAGTTTGAATGGTTTCTGGTTTAATTAATGGTATGTTACCATTGGCAATTAAAACACGACCTTGTTTTTTCTCTAAGTAGCTTACTGTTTGCATAATAGCATGCCCTGTACCCAAACATTGCTTTTGTTCTAAATAGGTAACTTCTTCTTTTAGTATGTTTTGTATTTCTTCTTTATTTTCTCCTACAATGACTGCTATATCTTCTATTCCAGCTTTTTTTATACTATCTACTACTCTTTTTATAACAGCTTTTCCATATAATTCTTGTGCTAATTTAGATTTTTTTGATTTCATGCTTTCATCTGTTCCTGCTGCCATAACCAATGCTATTATATTTTCCATTTTACTTCTCCTACCTTTCTTTATTTTATGCACTAAGTGATAGTATGTATCTATGTGCATATCATATATCAATTTACTTGTCGTTGCAACTTTATTGCTACTATCTAACATTTTATACTTGCATTTTTGCATTGTATAATTCAGTTGCAGTTTGAGGACTATCGTTTCCTTCCTTATTTTTTACAGGTGCAAATTCATCTTCTCTTTTTACTCTTAAAATTGTCATATCATCATATCTTGCAAAGGCATCAAAAATAAATGCTTCAAATTTATACACATTTGGTTCTTCTACTTCTATATATTCTCCATCAGCATTTAAATAGTTAGACTTTTTAAATGCTACATGATAAGGAAGTTTTACCTCTGCTAAGTTTTGTAAAACACTAATATTTAATAAATGGCTTAAAATGTTTACTTCTGCAAAATTAAGCTCTCCATTTTCATCAACTTCTTCTGCCATTTCTTCTGGTAGTTCTGTATATTCTATTACTTTTGGTTTTTCATTCATTTTGCAAAAAACACCAACTTTTTCTTTTGGATTTGTTTTTGCAACAGATTTAGAAGCGATACTATTGTTTTCTTCTAAAGTAAGTCCTAATAAAATTGGGTCTACCATATTAGAAAGTACATTATCAATTCCACCTATAAATACCCATTCTACACCTTTTTCTTGCATGTCTTGTAAAATGCCATATTTTTGCATAGATTCGTAAACACCACCATTACCATTGGCTGCTTCTTTTATTTGCTTTTTGTCATTTATAATTAGTTTTCCTTTTGTGTCTAATAGTGGTAATTCCCCTTGTATAAAAAATTTAACAAAAGATTTATCATAACCAAAATAGTGCTGTTCTTCTAAAAACTGTGTTGTTTGTTTGTAATTTTCTTTGCTAGTCATAATGTACCATGGTATAGTTACATTGTATTTCTCGTTTGCTCTTTTTAGAGTATCTGCTAATATTTCATATAAGTATTTTGGACCATTTACAGTATGTAAAAGGTAAGTTCCTTTTGGTCCTGAATGACCAAGCCTTGTTCCCTGTCCACCTGCCATAGTAACTACTGCATAGTGTCCTTTAGAAATAACACTGTTTCCAAGTTCTTCTAATTTTTCTTTTCTTTCCTTGGTTAATTTTGCTTTTGTAGTATATGGTATATGTTCTATTTTCTTTTCTTCTAATTCTATTGGTTTTTGTACAATTTCATATAAATTGTTTAATTCTTCAAAGTTTAAGTTTGCAATTTGTTCTTCTAATTTTGCTTTTTCTTCTTCATTTAGTAAATTTTCATAGTTTAAAAGGTGTTCTTGATGATACTTTTGTAATATTTCTATAGTTTCTTGTTTCATAATTTTCTCCATTCTTAAAATAATATATTTTATGATACAAATACTCATTTGTGTATTTTGTTTGCTATCTTTGAAATTTATTACTGTTATATCACAAAGTAAAAAAAAAAACAACTACCTATGGCAAAATAGCCACAGGTAGCTTAACTTGTTAGATTAGCAACATTTATCTTTACGATTACATGCTCTTTCTATTGCTCTTATAATAATTAAAATTAGAAGAATAATTGCTAAAATAATAAATGCTGGAAGCGCAGCTAAAATAATTGCAGCTATTACTGGAATTGCGCCAATTATTAAGCCTAATGTGATTCCTAATAATACAGATAATATAAATATGATAATATCTATACAGCATCTATTTTTTCTTTTTTCTTTTTCCTCTTTGTTGCATATAATAATACATTTTTTTTCGTTTTCTTCGTACATAACTCTAACACCTCCTAGTAATACTAAAAAGCATTACTAATATATTGTATGCACGAATACGACTTTTTTCTACAAAAATTTGCATTATTTTTTGTTTGTGATTTTATTCAGTTGGTTCACAGTATAAGATGGCTCTATAAAGTGGATTACCAGCTGAATCGTTAACGCTAGCCCCCCAGTATGCTTCTGAACAATAACTACGATATGACGTTGCCCTGTCACTCGATGACAAGTATCCCAATATACAAACTCCTCTCTTTTTGCTATCTCCATGTACACATGCTTCTGTAGTCCATTCACTACAATTTTTTCCAAATGGTGCTATATTACATGCAAAATTTCCAATATCATTTACTGACATAACAGAGTAGCTAGTATATGTAGAATAATTTTGTGTAAATACAATGGCGGTATCCCAACAATAGCTATTAATTAAATCACTTTCAAAAAAATCAGTAGATAAGGCTTTTGCATTTTGAGATGCAGTACTTTGTAATTCTACGCCTTCAAAAGGATTTCTTAACACAAAATATCCCTTTGAAACTTCTACACATGATTTAAGCTCTTCTAAATTTTTTGCTACTTCCATTTGTATCTTTTTTGTTAGTTCAACCGAAAGATCAGTTTCGTAATCTTTGCAATTAGGAACAATTCCAAATTGCTTTTGATAGTCTAAATCACTTATACTGTCATCATTTGATTTATATTGGTCAATACTTTGTACTAAATGTTCTTTCCCTGTTGTTTCATCAAAAGTGTATCTTCCTAATGTAATGTTGGTTGGCTCACCTGCTTTATTATTAATTGTTCCTACTGGTATCCATACAAATTGGTTTCCATTTTCATCTTTAATTACTATTCCATCTTGTACAGTTGGTGTATTTTTATTTTCTCCTTCTGCATATGTATATTCTACATCATCTGTTCCATGTGGTACTACTTCAAAACCTGCTGGTATTGTTATTAAATTTCCATATATATCTTCTGCTTTTTGGTTTTTGGTAGCATCTTTTGTAATAAGACTTACTAATGTATTTCCATTTGGTCCTTTAGTTTGGTCTTCTGGGTCTGTTGGGTTTGTTGTTCCTCCCCAATTTCCACTTGTTAAATATTCATCTAGTTTTGCTAAGTCTTCCTTATCTTTATCTGCTGCATCTTGTGTTTCTTTTGCAGCTTTTTGTGCCATAGTGATAATTCCATTATCTCCAAATAGTACTGTAATACTTACTGACGCTAAAATTAAAAGTACTACTATGGTTACTACTAAGGCAATTAAGGTAATACCATCTTTTCTCTTGCCTTTTTCCATTTTCTTTCTTCCTTCTTTAGAAGTTATAGTTTGTACAGCTCCAAGGTTTTCATGACTTCTTATTTTTTTCATCTTTTCTTCTCCTTTGTTTTTTATTTTCTAGTTTAGTTTATTCCAATTTTTAATTTAAGTCAATGCTTTTTATATTTTTTAATAATTACTTCCTGTGTAATTACTCAATTACTTTTGCTATAATCTCTGCCAAATATTCTACACTTAATTCTGCTTCTTCTATTGTATTTTTATCATTTCCTACTTCTATTAATGTTGCATATTTGCTAAGTGATTGATTATAGTTATTATCATATATGTACATATCTTTAAATAATCCTGGATATAATTTATCTGCCTTTTTTTGTAATGTTATTGCCCATTTTAGGTTATCTTCCCAATTTTCATGAGCAACACCTATAACAAATCTTAAATTTGCTACCTTTTTGCCTTCTATCTCTATATAATTTTGCTTATTCATTCCTTCTATATAGGCATCTCTATGTATATCGAACAGCATCTGTATATTTTTATTGTTTTCTAATTTATTTTCTATTGTTTTTTTAGAGTTGTCATAGGCAACGTCTACTCCATCTTTATCATGATAGGTTTGTTCATGTATTACATCAAATCCTTTTTCTTTTAGTTTTTGGCTAAATGTTGTTCCTATTTTTAGCATATTATAGTTTGAATTTAATGTTTTGCCTTCCTCTGTTTTTTCGTAGTCTTCATTATAGGCTTCTGTTGTATGAGTGTGATAAATTAGAATGTCTTTTTTATTATCCATTTCAATTTGCTCATTTTCAATGTATTGGCTAAGATCTAATTCTGTTGCATTGTTGATTCCAACACCTAAATTATATTTTTCATATATGTATAATGCATATTCATGATTATATAAAAACAAATTATAGTTAGTGTCAAGATTTACCTGTTTATATTTCTCTAAAATTGCTTTTTCTAATATTTCTTTTGTTTCTTCAAATTCGTATATTTCTATTTTAGCTAGTTTTGCCATTAAGGTATATAATTCTGGCTTATTTAAACTTTGCAATTTTTGCAATACCATACTAATATCATTAGACTTTTCACATATTTGGGCTATATTATATTTAGCAGTACTTTTTGTTTTTAACATCTTTTCATAATATCTTTGTACTACTGGTGTTATATTTTCTTCTTCACTTTGTAGGTAGCTTAAAACACTTCTTGTTTGATATCCGTATACTTGAGATGAGCTTCGTTCGTATTTAGTCATATTTTCATATTCTTTTGCTAACTGTTTTTTTAGTTCTTTGTATTCCTCTTCTTTTAACTTTGTTTGTGTTTGCTTTTCCTCTAGTTCTTCTATTATCATTGCTTTACTATATACTTTAGGATTTAATGCTAACACCACTATTACTAATGTAATTGCTAATAGCACAAAGTTAGTATAGTAATCTTTTTTAATAATTGGCTTTTGGTTTGTTGTTGCTAATATACCCAAGCTCAAAAACAAGATTACTCTCATATATACATAACACATATTTGAATCCATTAAAGAATGTATGATTAAAGCTAACATTGCAATTTTTATACCTAAGTTGGTATTTTTTGTTTTGATTGCATATATAATCATAACAACTAAGCTTATCATTCCAAATATACCCGCTTCTACCCATGTTTGTATTAAAAAACTATGTGGGTCATTTGCTATATAATCATATTGCTGTATTTCTACATAAGAATATTTCCATCCAGCTCCCCCTAAGCCTGTTAGTGGACTTTGCATAATTAACTTTATTCCATCTTTAATAAATTGCATTCTCTCTTGGGCAGTTTTATAATTTATGCTGATGTCTTTTACTTTTTCTACTAATTTAGTTGGCAAATTCTTGTATTCTAGTATAACCTCTTCTTCATTCATTGTTAATTTTTTTATGGTCCATTTTTTGTTTATATTTTCATATTTTGCCATAAATTCTATTTTTATTTCTGCTGTAGTTTGGCTTGTTTCTATTTCTATATTTTTTATTCCTGAAAAATTACTAAATGTTTCTTGTTTGTTTGCTATTTCTACATTTTTGTTATCTCTTTGTATGATGTTAATTGTAAATAACTTTTCATTTTCTTTTACCTTATCTAAATCATATTCCGCTTCCATATCAAAGCTAAATACATACTTTTGGTTTGGCTTGATATTTCTTATTTTTTTTGCATTATATATTGCTGTTGAATTTTCATTGAATACTTCAAATTCTTTTGGATTATGCAATTGTACTGCTATCCAAGTAATTGCTAGTATGCAAACTATTATAAGTCCAATTACTATTGGTAATACTTTTACTTTTTCTATATACTTTTCAAGTTTAATATTTAATAAATTGATTAAAATTGTAATAATTATACAAAATGTTATAACCTCACTTATCATTGCTATGATATATAACTAT
>CAMSEM010000052.1 GCA_947057505.1 uncultured Clostridium sp.
GATATTGTGACGAATTTCTGGTACATGCGGTGGATGTGGAAGGGAAGGCGGACGGTATAGAGTCGCAGGTGGCAGAGCTTCTTGGAAATGATAACTTAAGTGGACATAGTACAACTGTATATAAAGTAACAGGATAAGCTGAACTTGAAACCACGGTAGAACCAGTTATTATGACAAAACAAGGAACTTATACTATTACAGTTACCACAACAGACGTAGCTGGAAGAAGCTCAACTAGAATATATAGCATTAATATAGATAAAGAAAAACCAGAACCACCAAGCTTTGAAGTAATTGATGGAACAAAGGCAAAACCAAGCAATGAATGGTATAATTCTAATGTAACAGTAGAATTATTACAAGGAACTGTTGACCAAGGTGGATCAGGTATTAGCCATACAACTTATGAAATATCTGGAAAAATGCAAATAGCAGAAACTACTATATCAGATCATGGAACCATAAGCATGGTACAAGATGGTATTTATAACATAACTGCATACAACTATGATATAGCTGGAAACAAATCAAATGGAACAACCCTTACCATAAAAACAGATAAAACAGCTCCACAAATATACAATTAGAGGAAAGCAATATTACTGGAAAAACATTTCATTTACAAGCATCAGCTTTAGAAGAAGCATCTGTAATTGTTTTATATCAATTTTATGTAGATGGAGAACTGTATGAAGAGGTAGAAACAACAGAAGCATTAGCTGAATGTAATGTAGTAGACCAAACCTCTGGAGAACATAATGTAGAAGTTAGAATAACAGACTTGGCAGGAAATACATCAAATGCAAATAAACAAATAAACATGGGAAGGTTAGAGCTTGCAGATATTGATTATATAGAATTTGTAGTAAATAATTTTACACAAACTAAAAACAATGAAAATGTTGCTACAGGGGCAGATTATATTATATCAGACACCAGTATTTCAAATGCAACTAAATACATACAAGTAGGTTCTTTTGATAATCAAACTACAGGAACTATTAATGGTAATATAAGACTTGTAAGAAAAGATGGAAATATAGCAAACACTATTTTATCAAATACAGATATTACAGATGGAACTACTACAAATGATACAATTAACATTTCACAAAAGCAAAACACAAATAATAGATTCTTTGTATCAGACCAAAAGACAACAGGAACTAAAACTTATACAAGATTAATCATTAGAGAAGTAACTTTAAATGGAGAAAAAATACCATTTAAAATTACCAGTAACATGATATAAAAATAATAACGAAGCAAATAATTATAACAAAAATTAAATAAAAAGTATAGGAGGTGAAGGTAAGTGAAGACATTAAAAAAAATATTAGCAATTTTAATGATAGTTACAATACTAAGCATAGTAAGTATATCTAATGTAATAGCAGCTGCAGTAAATCTTACACTTACCACACAGCCTTATATTGATGTAGTATTATCAAAAGCCAAAACAAGTACAGACTTAACTAACTTCGAAGCAGATTTAAGAAATGCATTAAGAGCGCAAGGAATTGATAATAATAAAGTTAATATTTCAGCCATAGAAGCACAAAATGTTAATATACAATCAGCGTTTAATTGGCAACAAGATGTAAGTAGCACTATTGGTAGTATTGAGATTGTAAATAATGGGCGAGATGTTACTATGGTGGGAAATAGTCTGTATTCAGGTAAGAATGCTATTTGGATTATACCAGAAAAAGACTTAGAACAAACTTTTACATTTGGATATAATATTAATTATGGAGATAGTTTTAATGCAGCAGGAATGCTACTTAGAGTGGAAGAAGACGAAAATATATTAAGAGGATATATGCTTAGTTTTAATAACACTTCAGGAGATAATTGGCACAGTACAGCAAATAGTTCAAATGGAGCTATTGGGGAATTTAGCTATATCAAGAACCAAAATCGTGCAAATATGACAAAAACATTAAAAAAGGCTCTTAATATTAATACAAGTGGAACACTAACAGTAAAAGCTACTAGTACAGAAATAGAAGTGTCAGGAGGAGGACTTTCTGGAACACTGACCTATGATTTAGAAAATCCTATGGGAACAGGTTTTGGATTTTTCTCAGACCATTATTCACATGACTGTGAAAACATTGGTAGTTTTTCTTTAACAAACATCAATTTAAAAACAGAATCCGTTAAAAAAATAGAAGAAGTTCTAAGAGAACCAGACTGGAGAGAAGATTCCATTAAAGCACTAGTAAACGTAAACAATATAGTAAATCAACAATTAAATGCACCAACATCTCTTGGGGAATTGCTAAACAGAATGATCAACGATGAAATTTATTATGTTGGGTGGGGAAAAAGTGTTAATCAAAGTCAAACTAATATTGGACAATTTGCTAAGTCTGGCCAATATATGTCTAGTATGATTACATCATTTGATAAAACAGGTAAATATGAAATTTATTATGAAGATAATGCAACAAATCCAGCAGTTATTTATGTACATAGAAAACCAGTAGCAGAAATTAATGTAGCCAGAAGTGGAAATAATATTACACTAACCAGTTTAGGTTATGATTTAGATAATTATTCTACTAATAGAGGAATTAAGGGAGAAGAATGGAAGTATAGAAAAGTAGGAGAAAACACATGGACAAATGGAAAGCTAACAAATATAGCAGGTGGGAATGATTATTTAGTACAATTAAGAGTACAAGATTATCAAAATGTATGGAGCGCACCAGTAACAAAATATATTACAAAAACATCATCAGTTCCACCAATTGCATCTTTTAAAATTGCCAATAAAACCAGTTCTATTTATGAAGCATTACAAGTAGTAGATGGTTCCTATGACCCATATGGAGGAACTATTACTAGAAAAACATGGAAAGTATACAAAGGGGAAAATTTAATTTATACAGGAACTACACCACTTACCAACTATAATGCATCAGGGCGTGGAACAGGTAATTATACCATGAGCTCAGAAGTAACCAACAATAGAGGAATTACATCAGAAATATACAAAAGAAACTTTACTATTATACCAGATAACGAAGCGCCGGAATTTACTGCAACTCCAACAGATTGTGAGTGGCAAAAAAAATGTAACAATAAACCTTCAATTTAAAGATAGATTAGGAAGTGGTTTTAAAAATTATCAATATGCAGTAACAACAACACAATCAACACCGAGTAGTTGAGCTAATGGTGGCACTAATGTAAACAGTAACATTAGTATTGTTAATAGTGGAACATGGTATTTACATGTAAAAGCAACAGATAATGCAGGAAATCAAAAAAGCATAACAGAAACAGTAACCAATATTGATAAAAATCCTCCATTATTAAAATTAAAAAGCAAACCAGACGAGAATGGAAAAATAAAAATTATATGGGAAACAGAAGATACGCAAAGTGGAGTTAGAAACCTAATTTTGCCAAATGGAAAATATAGTAGTGAAGTAAGAGGCGAATTTATTGCAGAGCAAAATGGAATATATAGATTTACTTCTTATGACAAAGTAGGAAACTATGCAGTAATGGAAATAGAAGTAGATAATATAGATACCCAAGGAATTATCTTCTCATTGTGGAAAAAAAGATAGATGAAGAACACTATCAAATAGGATGGCAAATATTAGACAGACAAGAAGACTTCAAACATATTTTATTACCAGACAATACCTATAGTAAAGAAACAAGAGGTTATTTTGAAGTAGGAAAAGAAGGAACTTATACATTCCTAGCATATGACAGAGCAGGAAATGAAACCAAAGGAAGCATTATTCTTAGAGAAAAAAGCAAATAGCCATATATTGTATTTTTGACCAAAATACTACAAAATTCTTGTCATAAAAGGCTTAATATGATATAGTTATACCATATTAAGCCTTTTGGCTTTTTAGGAGGTAATATATGAGTACAGGTAGAAGATATAATGGAGATAAACCAAAATTAAACATAAAAAAAGTAATTTCAGTTATTATTGTAATAGCAGTTATTGTAATGGCAATAATTTCTATTACTAAAATACTAGGAAATCATACAAAAGCAGAAGAAAAAACAGTAGCAAATAAATACTTTGCAGTTTATACAAATGAAAAATGGGGAGTTATAAACTCAAAAGGCGAAATCATAATAAAACCAGAATATGAAGAAGCAATCATTATTCCAAATAATGCAAAAGATATCTTTTTATGCACTTATGATGTAGACTATACACAAAATACATACAAAACCAAAGTAATAAATAGTAAAGCAGAAGAAATATTAAATGGATATGAAACCATAAAAGCGATAGAAAACTATGACAGTAGCAATAACTTATGGTATGCCGATGATGTATTATTAGTATCAAAGGATGGAAAATATGGTTTAATAGACTTTAAAGGAAAAGAGCTTTTAAAATGCGAATATGAAACAATAGAAGCATTAAAAGGAGTCGAAAAGAGCTTTTTAACAAAAAAAGATGGAAAATATGGGCTAGCAGATAACATAGGTTCTATTCTATTAGAAAATCAATATAAAGCTATAAAGCCAATATCCAATAAATATGAAAATGGTTATATTGTAACAAACCAAGATGACAAAATGGGCGTAATTGGTCATGATAGAACAACATTAGTAGAAGTAAAATATCAAGACATCAAGCAAATTTGTGGAGATGGCAAATATGTAGTAAAAGAAGATGGAAAATGGCAAATTGTAGACCAAATAGGAGATATTTATTTAAAAGGTAAATTTGATGAAGTAATTGGTATTAATGCACAAAATATTATAATTAAAAAAGATAATCGATATGGTGTAGTAGAATTAAATGGAGACACTAAAATTGAAACAAAATATCAAGAAATTACTTATGCCTTTGATAATAATTATATCTTTAAAGAAAATAATAAATATGGAATTATCAATTTAGAAAAAGAAATTGTATTAAAAGCAGAATATGAAAATTTGATTTATAGAACAGAAGCAGGATTTTTTGAAGGAAATAAGCAAAATTCAGCTAACACAGAATTTATTGCAAATGACTTTACTGTAAAACAAGAAGGAATTCTATCAGAAATAAACATAGAAAACGGATACATGAAAATTAGAGTCAATAACGAATATAAATATTACAATTTCAAATTTGAAGAAAAGACAAATAGAGAGTTACTAACTGCAAATACATTATTCCTTGATAAAAAAGATGGAAAATATGGCTATGTTAACAAAGAAGGAGTAGTGGTAGTAGACTACATTTATGACGATGCAAAAGAACAAAATGAATTTGGCTATTGTAGTGTAAAACAAAATGGAATGTGGGGATGTATCGACTCAAAAGGTAAAATGCTTATTACACCAGCATATCAATTAGAAAATAACTCTATTATTGAATTTATACAAAAATGGCACAGAGGAGAAGACTTAAATTTAAATTACTATACAGATAAATAAAAGGAAGGAAAAACATGGAGCTAAAGACAAAATATCAATATACATACTTTATCTATCCATATCTAATAGAAAAAGAGAACTATACTAATTATTTATACAAACTATTAAAAAGAAAACAATGTAAGCTTAAACTATTTGATCGAAAAAAAGACATTCAAATAGAAAGTTATTTTCTGCCAGAAATTAAAGAGAAAATGTTTTGGTCATTAGACTTAAATAAACAAGCACTAAAAGACTATGAAACAATGGATACAAAACTAAAAGCAAACTCTTTAAGTAACAAAGAATGCTGTATCTTCGAATATAATTTGCAAGAAGACATTCCAGCCAAAATTGGAGAAGAAGGTGGAATATTCTTTGATATTACCAAAATGGAAATGATATGTTTTAAAACAGGAATATGCTTTTTACTCATGAAAACCGTATTAAATCAAAATAGTAGCTTTCAAGATGTGTTAAACTTTAACTACAAATTTAGAGATATCACATCACAAGCCGCACATACCAAAGAATATGAAAATATAAAAATACAAACACAAAAATTTCAAAACATGCAAACTTTTGCAGAATTTTTGAGTCAAATAGTAGGACTAAACTTGCAAGCAAAGCAAATTAATTTAGACACCAATAGATTAATCACATATGCCTATACTTGTTTAAAACAAACTAGCTGGAATGAAACAACAGACGTAAAACTGCTAGCAAAAGAATTTGAAAAATACTACAATATATTACCAGCAGAAGAACAAATAGACGATACTACCTTAAACAAAGAAAATATTTACCAAGAAAAATATTTATATTGTGGTTTTTCTAACAATAGTAATATGCTACTTACATCAGCTAGCAATATTAGAAATTATACTAGCTTACTATTTCAGTATGAAAATGAACAATTATATCACTTTATATATGACCTTTATAAAAAAATATACTTAAAAAAGCTAAATTACGAATTTAAAAAAACAAAAAACTTTCAAAATATCAAAAACGAATTCTTAAACTTTGTAAAATACCACTGGATTTACGAAGTAACAGGAAGTCAAAGAGGGGTTTTAATAGAAAAATACTATGCAAAAGTACAAAACTTAGAAGAAACATTTGTAAAACTAAAAAGTGAATATAATTTATTATATAAAGAATATGAAATAGAAAAAACAAACAAGCACAATAAGTGGATTTTAGCACTTATTGCTGTTATTATAATTGTAGACTTAGGTATTATTTTTGGTAAGATGTTATAAAAAAATAAGGTGCTCAACCTAAGTATATTACATCGCTTGACCTTGGTGTCGCAGATTTCCTAAATGCACAAGAAAATCTTCGATTTTCTGTGCAACTAGTAGGAAAACTGCTCCAATTCGCACTACACAACCTATGGGTGTTCCGTTTGGTCGCTTACGCGGTCTACGCTTTAGTAATATACTTAGGTTGAGCGCTATTTAAATAATATAAAAAATAAAAGGAGTAAAAAGTAAAATGAACATACAAACAGGCATAGACATAATAGAGGTTACAAGAATACAAGATGCAATAGAAAAACAAGGCGAAAAATTCTTACAAAAAGTATATACTGGGTATGAGATAGAGTACTGTAATAACACAGGCAAAATGAAATATCAACATTATGCAGCAAGATTTGCCGCTAAAGAAGCCATATTCAAAGCAATATCCTCAAAATTGCCAGCACATGAAGATAACATTTTAAACAAAATAGAAATTCAAAATAAACAAGATGGAAAACCAGTAGCAAACTTAGAAAAATTAGACTTGAAAGATGTAATATCTATGGACTTAAGCCTATCACACCTAGAAGAATACGCAATTGCAAGTTTTACCATTCTTTTTGGGGACGGTGGTCAGTCACCCTATTTAGGGGAGTTGGGGACGGTGGTCAGTCACCCTATTTAGGGGAACAAAACCTCGAGCAAAGGAGAAAAATAATGGAATTATTTGATTCACATGCACACTATAATGATGAGAAATTTAGTCAAAACAAAGAAGAAGTTTTAAATCAAGTATATAAAATGCGGTGTAACAAAATTAGTATGTGCAGGATATAGCTTGGAAAGTTCAAAACAGGCTATACAAATAGCAAACAAACATAACTTTGTATATGCAACCGCTGGAATTTCTCCCAATGACATACCAGGGGTACAAGAAGAAACAATAGAACAAAATAAGTTTGAAACAGAATTTTATAAACAATTAGAAGAATTACAACAGTTAGCTAAACAATCAAAAGTGGTAGCTATTGGAGAAATAGGGTTAGACTATTATTGGAACAAAGAAAATAAAAAACAGCAAAAACAAGCCTTTATAGAGCAAATACAACTTGCAAATCAATTAAACTTACCAATTGTAATTCATACAAGAGAAGCAATTTTTGATACCTTAGAAATATTGAAAAATGAAAGACCAGCTATTAACAAAGGTATATTTCATTGTTGCCCATTAAACTTAGACTTAATTAGAGAAGGGCTAAAATTAGGATTTTATATTTCTTTTGCAGGACCAATAACCTTTAAAAATGCTAAATGTGCAAATGAAGCAATTGAGCAAGTACCGTTAGATAAAATATTAATCGAAACAGATAGTCCATATTTAGCACCAGAGCCTATAAGAGGAAGTACTAACAACTCTGCTAATGTAAGATATATGGCAAAGAAAATTGCTAATGTAAAAGGCATATCGATAGAAGAAGTTGCCAAAGCAACTTATCAAAATGCAGAGAAAATATTTCGTGTGTAAATAGATTGTAAAAATAAAAACGCATCTTAACTTTAGAGTAAATTTTTTATGCAAAGAAATGAAAATAAGAATTATGTTAAAAGGATACCACATAATATGATTTATAATATTGATAAGAACAAAAAACAAATATATACTAATTTGTAATAAATTAAAAAGGTATTTTTTAATATAAAACATAAGAAAAAGGAGAAGAAATTTATGAAAAAGAACAATGTAAAAAGAATAAAAGAAAAAGGTATTACTTTAATTGCACTAGTAGTAACGATTGTAGTGCTTTTAATTTTGGCAGGAGTCAGCATTGTAGTGCTATTTGGAGATAATGGACTTA
>CAMSEM010000053.1 GCA_947057505.1 uncultured Clostridium sp.
AGGGAACCAGCACTCCATTGCTGGAATAAGTATCTACTCCTACATTAGAGTCAAACGGCTGCTTTTATCGGTGCTATTACTGGTGATAAGTGGTATCCCAATTTTAGCTTTCTTGTTGAAAAAGTAGCTCAAAAAACTAATGTTATTTTAGTTGGTCGTAATCTTTTAAATGCTTACCCTAGGCTAAACATGCATTTCTTTTTAACAGCAAGTTTTGAAAAGCAAGTAGAACTAACTATTCAGGAAAATCCAGAGTTAAGTCTTGAAGCTGCTACCCAAGTAGTACAAAAAAGAGAAGCTCAAGAGTCTTTAATTCGTAGGTTTTCTATTCAAGATGTTAGAACAAAAGTGATTGATGTATCTAACAAAAGTTTAGATGAAGTAATTGTTTTAATTAGTAATAAAATGGAAGAAAGTGCCCTATTTTAGGACACTTTCTTTTCTTTACTACATATTAAAAAATATAATAAATGCTCCTAGTATTGAAAATAGAAAGCCTAATATTTTAAATCCCATTGAAGCCTCATTTTGGTCACCAAAGCTAAATAGTTTTTTGGTAAGTATTCTTGCATCAAATATACAAACCACTCCAACTGCTACAATGAATAGTCCGTATCATAATTAAAATTATTTTCCCCATGATTTTTTACCTCTTTTCTTTTAACTTTTGTTTTCCAAAAACAATTAGAAAAACTCAACTGTATATTTACATTCAAAAGAGTCATTTGGTTTTAATGATATAATGTCTTGTTTTTGTGTAAACACTCCTGAACTTTTAACATTGTCTGCTGTAGAGTACCATGGCTCTATACAAATAAATGGTGCATTTGGTTTTGACCAAATTGCTAAATATGGAAAACCTGTAAAATCCATAGTGAATAACCTTTTTCCCATTGCATAGTTGATTAAACTTATTTTATTAGATGTAATACCTTTCATAATTAAAGCATCATCATCAAAGGTATGGCAATCTAATGGAATATACTTTTTCTCTACCACTCTGTTTTTTGCATAATCTATACCAATTAATCCATCTACTAAATAAAGAAAATGTATTTTTTCTTCTGGCTCTTCAAATTCTAAATAATAATGGCCTTTTTCTAATTCTTGTTTATCTATTTTAAAAGCAGGATGCCCACCAATGCCAAAAGGTAGGTTAATTAAGCCAGTATTCACTATTTTATAAATAGTAGTTAATTTATTTTCTTCTGTTCTATAAGTATTATATAACTCAAAATCATAAGGATACCTTGCTAAAGTATATTTGTTACTTTTTAATACATAAGAATGAAAATTATCTAGCTTAGTAATTGGCTCAAATTCTAAATCTCTTGCAAAGCCATGTTGCATAAGTTCATAAGTTCTTCCACCAATTAGGGTTTTATTTTTCTTTAATTTTCCTACAATAGGGAATAATACAGGAGAATGCCTTTTCCAGTATACTTTTCCGTTTTCATCTACACAATTTTCTCCTTGATGTATTTTTTCTTCACCATTTACTTTAAAACTAATTAACTCTCCGCCTTTACTTGATGTAAGCATTTGTGTTTGCATAAGTATTCTCCTTTCTCATTTTTTCCATATATATCATAGTAGGTTTTTATGTAAATGTCAAGTGGTTTTTAAATTATTTCAGCCAATAGTGACATATCCTTTGGTATAAATATTGTACCAAAGGATACGTCACTTCTGGCTGATTATAAAGCTACACTTTGATTTAACTTATTATCTACTAGTTTACGTAGTTTTTGATTTTTTCCTTGCTTTAACCCTTTATCTTCTGCTTCTATTTTTAGCGAAATTGCTTGTACTGATTTTAGCACTGGCATATCTACAAAAAGGTTAGCTATTTTAAATTCTGGCAATCCATGTTGTTTGGTTCCAAAAAATTCTCCTGTTCCGCGAAGTTCTAAGTCTTTTTCTGCAATAACAAATCCATCATTTGTTTCTTGCATGGTTTTCATTCTTTCTCTTCCCACTTGTGAGCATTTACTATCATATTTTAATATACAATAAGATTGATACTGCCCTCTTCCTACTCTGCCACGTAATTGGTGTAGTTGTGCTAATCCAAATCTTTCTGCATTTTCTACTACCATTACACTGGCATTTGGTACATTTACACCAACTTCTATCACAGTTGTGGAAATTAAAATATCTATTTTTCCTTCTTTAAATTCTTGCATAACTTGTTCTTTTTCTTTTGGTTTCATTTTTCCATATACACACGCAATTTTATATTCTGGAAAAATTTCTTCTTGATACATTCTAGCCCATTCTTTTACTGCTTTTAAATCTAGCTTTTGCTCATCATCATCTTCGCCTTCTTTTTCTTCTACTAATGGACAAACTACATAAACTTGCCTACCTTCGGCAATGTTTTTACGAATAAAATTGTTAACTCTTTCTTCCATTCTTTTGGTTACAGCATAGGTTTCTATTTTTTTACGGTTTGGTGGAAGTTCATCTATAATAGAAATATCTAAGTCTCCATACAAAATTAAAGCAAGTGTTCTTGGAATTGGTGTTGCTGTCATAACTAGTACATCTGGATTATTCCCTTTTGCAGTTATAGTAGCTCTTTGCCTTACTCCAAATCGATGTTGTTCATCTGTTACTACTAGTCCTAATTTACGAAATACTACATTTTCTGTAAGAAGTGCATGAGTACCTATTAAAACATCTATTTCACCATTTTTTAATTTTTCTAGTATTTCTTGTTTTTGCTTTGGTTTGGTTGCCCCTAATAACAACTCACAATGAATACCAAATGGTTCTAATACTTTAGTAAACTCTTCAAAGTGTTGTGTTGCAAGTATTGCAGTTGGTGCCATAATAGCTGCTTGGTAGCCAGATTTTATTGCTTTATAGCTACTAATAATAGAAATTACTGTTTTTCCTGAACCTACATCTCCTTGCAATAAACGGTTCATTGGCTTATTTGATTCCATGTCATGGTCTATTTCTTCTAATACCTTTAGCTGTGCTTTTGTTAAAGAAAATGGTAGTTGATTAATAACATCTGACATTTTAGCTTCTTTGCTAAACCTAATCCCTTCATTTTTTTCACTTTTTCCTTTTAATTCTAAAAGTGCAAGTTGCATGGTAAGTAGTTCTTCAAATACTAAACGTTTTCTTGCTTGTATTCTATTTTCCATGTTTTCTGGAAAATGTATTTGCTTAATACTTTTTTCTAAGTTCCATAATTGATATTCGTTCACTAAATAGTCTGGTAAAGTTTCTTCTAAATTCCCCTCTACCATGGTAATAGCATTTTGCACGGCTTGCCTTATGGCTGTTTGAGATAATTTATAGGTAGCAGGATATATTGGCATAATTTTCCCCGTATTTTTTTCTTTTCCTATTTCATCAAATACAGGGCTTCTCATTTCTACATGATTAAATTCTTTACTTACTTTTCCATAAAAACGATACATTTGCCCTCTTTTTATTTGCCCCTTAATATAGTTCTGATTAAACCATGTAATGGTGCATCTCCCTGTATTATCTTCTACTATCGTTTTTAATACTGTCATATTTTTACGAATGCGATTGATATTTACCTCTGTTACTACTCTTGCTTCAATTGTTATTTCTTCCCCTGCAATTAAGTCTGCTATATGTTTTACTTTACTTCTATCTTCATATTCTCTAGGAAAATAGGTAATCAAATCTTCTAGTGTATATATATTTAGCCCATATAAAGCTTCAGCTTTTGTTGGTCCTACTGATTTAACATATTGTACATTTTGCTTTAAATCAACCATGAACTTGTATCCCTTTCTATTTAAACTACTCCTTATTGTGTCATATTTTACCAAAAGATGCATAAAAATGCAAATATATTTCTTTGGTTTTACTTGTTATTTTAACTAAAATATTGTATAATTAAATTTGTAATTTACATGGGGGTGTATTTGGCTTCGACAGTATTTTGGAAGTATTAATAGCGAGTAGTGGATTCTCACTTGGCCACTTTAATCATGTGAGAAAATAAATATAAACGCTGATAATAGAGAATTAGCATACGCTGCCTAGTCGTGGCGACGTCTTACTTTAACTGCCCACGGTTTTAGATAAGGCGCAATATTTGTGGGAAACAAATTTAGTTTGAGCTATCCGGCTAAAGGGTATTTTTAATAGCTACTTTTATCATAAGCTTGTTTGTTTGCTTATGATACAGGGAATTTTAAAAACAAACTGCACTCGGAGAATTTGATATGGAAAGGGTATTGGACAGGGGTTCGACTCCCCTCACCTCCACCAGTTTATAACAACTTACGAACTATAAAGTTTGTAAGTTGTTTTTTGTATATAAACTAAAAAATGTTCTCTTTTTGGAAAGGAGGGCATTTTTTATGTTTGAATTTGAAATATTACAAGAATTAGAGCCAAATGCTGAAATACTAGAAATAATAAAAGAATATTAGTATATAGTTAAAAATGGCAAAATTAAGCATTTAAAGGCTACTAACTTACAATTTATTGAACCAACTGAATATCTAATTACATATCCATTTACTCTTACTACACTTGAATATAAAGTAAATGAAATTGCTAGTAAAAACTTTTACATTAAAGAACATAAACAAAAGTATAACCTAAAAGAAATTAAACAAATCTTCATAAAATTAAAAATTTAACTTGCAAAAGTGCATTTTAGTTAGGAAACATATGAGAGGGTAAAATTTTTTTACAAATTTACTATACAAAACCTAAAAAAATTCACAGAAATAGTAGGAGGTAATATTTTATGAGATGTGGAATTTATGTAAGAGTATCAACAGATGAACAAAGAGATAATGGTTATTCTATTGATTCACAGTTACGAATGATAAAAGAATATTGCGAAAAGAACAATTACGATATTATAGATGTATACAATGATGCAGGACATTCTGGAAAAGATTTAATGCGACCAGAAATGCAAAGATTACTAAAGGATATTAAATCACATAAGATTGAAAAAATAGTAGCTATTAAAGTAGATAGATTAACAAGAAATAACTACGATGGCTTTTGGTTTTTAAACTATTGTGAAGAACATGATGTTAAAATAGAGCTTATTTTAGAGCCTTATGATGTATCTACTGCAAATGGAGAAATGATATTTGGAATGAACCTAGTATTTGGACAACGAGAAAGAAAAGAAATTGGAGCAAGAACTAAAAGAACAATGGAAGAAATGGCTTTAGAAAAGGTACATTCAGCAAAAGCACCTTATGGCTATACTAGAAATAGTGAAACAGGTCATTTAGAAGTAGAGCCAATTGAAGCACAAGTAGTTAAAAGAATATTTGAACTATATAAAAACGGAACTACAATAAGAGGTATTGCTAATATTTTAAATGAAGAAAAAGCATATTTAAGACAAGGAAAATGGAACAGTGATAAAGTATATAAAATACTAACAAATTCAATTTATATAGGTACATTTGCTTATGGAAAAGCCAAAAGAAAGGCACAAGATGTTCTATATGTAGATAATTATTGTGAGCAAATTATCGATAAAAATACTTGGGATATTACAAGAAAAAGATTAGAAAAGAACAAGCATCCAAATTATGGGGAGCATATTCATTTATTTACTGGCATTGTAAAATGTCCTACTTGTGGCAAAATAATGTCATCTACGAACTCATTTAAGAATAGTGGAAAGCTAAATCAAAAAATATATTATCATGTAACTTGCAACAATCCTAATTGTAAATCGAAAGGATTTCACTATAACAGCGATAAAATAGAAGAAAAACTAACTAGAGTTTTAAATGAATTAACGAGATATATGTATGATATGGATAATGAAATTATAGTATGTAATTCTAACAAGAATAAATTGTCCTTATATTGAAAATGAAAATATAGTAGATTATTTAACATTAATACCAAGAATTCCATCAGAAATTGCATAAATTAAGTTAAAAATTTTACAAAAAATGAAGTGAAAAATAACACAATCAAAAATGCGATTTTTTTAAATTTAAAAATTCTTGTCCTAGCAAGCACTGAATTTGTACTCCCACACAAATTTAAAGATGGGATTTTGCCCCCCATACCCCAAAAAGCAGTAAAAAAATAAAAATTGAAAGGAATAAAAAATATGAACGATGAAAAAGTAAATTATGTAATAGATATGATAAAAGATATGGACTTAGAAAATAAATTAAGATTAGCAATATGTATGTGTGATAATTACAGTCATACTAATTTAGAATATGATAAAAAAGAAATGTATAAACAATTTGATAGTTTTTTAAAAGAAATTAATATAGAATACAAAACAAATATGGTTAACTTTGCAAACTATCCTTATATAATTTTTGTATCAAGCAAAATTATGGAGATGGATTCAGCACAGCAGAATAAAGTAGCTCTATATCTTTTCAATAGCATAAATTTTAAAATTAAAAATAAAAAAAGTCTTGACACAAAAGAACAAATGTTTTAAAATAATGAAAAACTATATAAGGTTGTGATATAAATGAAAAAAGAAATTATAAAAACAGAAATGAAAGTAAAAGATAATCTAGTGAGAGTAATGAGAGTTGGAGATATTGATTATATTTCTTTAACTGACTTAGCAAAATATCAAAATGAAGATGATCCATCAGGAGTTATTAGAAATTGGATGTCTAATAAAAATTCTTTTGATTTTTATAATCTTTGGGAGGAATTACACAATGAAAATTTTAATTCCGTGGAATCACACAGAATTAAAATTGATGAAGTTGGATATAATCGTTTTACAATGACACCAAATAGATGGAAAAAAGATTTTAATGCCATTGGCATTATTCCAAGTAGTGGAAAATACAGCATAGGAACATTTGCACATCCAGACATTGCTTTTGAATTTGCTAGCTGGCTGAACACTGAATTTAAATTATATTTGATTACAGAATTTGAGAGACTAAAGAAAAATGAAAGCTATCAAAATAAAATAAATTGGTCAGTAAGAAGAGAATTAGCAAAAACAAATTATAGAATACACACTGATAGCATAAAGGAAAATATAATTCCAACTTTAACAGAAAATCAAAAACAATATGTGTATGCAAATGAAGCAGATATATTAAATGTGGCTTTATTTGGAATGACTGCAAAAGAATGGAAAGATAAAAATCCTAATTTAGATGGAAATATGCAAGAATATTTCGGCAATGACTTCGAAAATGCATTAAACAAAGCGGTAAAACGTGTAGGAAGTCGGGAATTAGGAGATAGTTTGGATATCCATATTATTTTTCTCCCGAAATTGAATCCTTCTAAATTCTCGATAAAACATGATGAACCCAAACGAGGAGGGGATGCATATATCTATGTAATTGCTGAATAAGCACAGAGGCAAAGTTGTTTTTCAACTTTGCCTCTTTACCATAAAAGGAACTTACTAGTTTTTTATACAATCAAATTTATATTTTTAATTGAAATTTATAAAAAATTTGTGTATAATAAGTTTATAAATTAGAAAGAGAATAAAAAGTTCGTAACCTGTAAGAAAACTCCACCCAAAGATATAATCGTCGCACCAAACGAAAAAACGATTAAATCGACTGTAACAGGTCGACTTTTTGTAAAAAATCAATAATTTGAAATATTATTTGATAAAAGTAAAAAAGTATGTATCATAAAAATATAGGAAACAAACATACAGAAATGTATGTTGCCAATATATTTAGCGAAACACTACATTGCTGTTCCAAAGCAAAATGTAGTGTTTCATTTATTCCTTATTCATCCACATTATTAATAGAAGGAGCGCAATATTATTGTGCATATTTTTGACTTTCCTCTACAAACGGTGTATAATTATATTATACATGATTAATATTTCATATTTATTGGTACTATTTACTATACTATTAAGGAGGGCATATCATGAGTAAAATTGTAATTGCTGTAAGTGTACCGAAAGACAAATGTCCATTAGATGTATTAGCACAAATGGGAGAGCGGATAAGGAATTCATGGATTTATCTTCACGAAAATGCTTATTTGCACTTATTAAATAGTGAAGGAGCAAAAATTCACCCCCAAAGTTACACTGGTAATCATTTAGAAACTTTAATTGAGTTTGAAGCAACTCAAGATTATCCAGAAACAGCTATTGTTTGCATAGTTCCTTCTTCTAGTGGATTTGGAAAGGTAACCGAAATTTTTTCTGAAGATATTGCATATCGTTTTCCCCCTACCGTCCCAGAAAAGTACTACTACTTGAAAATGGAAGAATAATTTGTTTTTAAATAATAGATTAATGCTTGATAACAAGTATTAATCTATTTATCTTTTCAGCATAAATTGTATATCCTATAGCATTGCATACTACCTCAAATATCTATATTAAGACAATAGGTCACACAAAACATCCTTAAAATTTTGGTATTTGATAAAAATGTAAGATGCAGGAAGAATAAGAGTACAAGTTAGGTGGTTTACGAAT
>CAMSEM010000054.1 GCA_947057505.1 uncultured Clostridium sp.
AAGCTTTGCTTTCGCTAACGCACACCTTTCTTACTTTTTAGTTTATGAAAATAACAAAAACAATATTTTTCTTTTGAAGGATATAATAGAAAAATACTAGACTTTTGGCTATACTTATGATATAATTATTATGTTAACTTATATCATCTCCTTTAGGAGTTAACTTACAGAATTATTACAACACAATAATTATTGAAGGAGGAATGAATAATGGAAAAAAGTAAAATGGAAAATGCCATGAGGTTTTATCTTTTAGCTACTAAGTTAAAGTACAAAATTAGAAGTGGATGGGATAAAACTCATTGGAATGTAACAAGCAAACGGTTAGAAAGCGTTGCAGAGCATAGCTTTGGTACTTGTATTTTAGCAATTGCATTAGACTCAGAGTTTGAATATGACATTGACCTAAATAAAGTCATAAAAATGTTAGTTTTACATGAATTGGGTGAAGTTATTATTGGAGATATTACTCCATTTGATGGAATTTCTCCAAAAGAAAAACTAAAAATCGAACATGAGGCAATTGCCAAAGTAGTTGGTAATTTGGTAAAAAAGCAAGAAATTATTGATTTACTTTTGGAGTTTGACGAAAGAAAAACAAAAGAAGCAATTTTTGCACACCATTGTGATAAATTAGAAGCAAACTTGCAAGCAAAAGTGTATCAAGATAGGGGCTATCAAAGACCGCTAACAGATCAAGCAAGCAATGTAGCTTTTGAAAGTTCGAAAGTGCAAAAAATACTCGAAGATGGTGCTCAAAACGCATTTGATGTTTGGTATGAATGTGATAAAAGCCTATTTGAAGATGATGAGGTATTTGCTCAAATGTTAGAATATGCAAAAACGCATATGCTAAACTAAAAAACTATGGAAAACAACCCAAAAGGAGATGCTAGTTATGATTCAAACTATAGTAACATTAGCATTTATAGGGCTATTAGGGGGAATATGGGCTTACTTTGGAGAAAGAAAAGTAAAAATACAAGATGAATATGAAAAAGAATTTGAGCGAAGAACTAGAGGACAATTTGTTGATAGATTCGAAACAAATCCATATGACTTTAGAAACCATTATGACTAAAGAAAACAAATACACACTGCTATTTTTAGCGGTGTGTATTTGTTTTTTTGTTACTTAAAAATACTAATAAAAAAATTCAAAAAATCTATTGACAATTGAATAAATATTCAACTATAATAAATACAAAGTTGAGTAACAATTCAATTGTGAGAGCATAATATTAATAATAGGAGGTAAATATGTCAAAAAATGAATTTATATGTGACTGCAATATAATCCATAAAGAGGTAGTAGAAAAAACACTTGCAAAAATGCCAGAAGCAGATGTATTTTATAAATTAGCAGAGTTTTTTAAAATATTAGGAGATACTACAAGAGCAAAAATATTATATGCTTTAGACCAAAATGAAATGTGTGTATGTGATATAGCAAATGTGCTAGGAATGAGCAAATCTTCTATATCACATCAATTAGGAACATTAAGAAGAATGAGTATTGTTAAATGTAGAAAAGAAGGAAAAGAAGTGTATTATATGTTAGATGATGACCATGTAAAAGGACTATTTGAGCTAGGAATAGAACACATAGAACATAAAAATGGATTAACAAATGTAAAATAAGTATACTATAGTTACAAAAAAATGTATGAAACAAATTATAGAAAACTGAAATATGAGGAAAATAAAAAATTAATAGAAAGGATATGTATAATGATTTTTATAGGTTCATTATACAAGGAAAGTGATATGAAAACAATATTTAAAATAAAAGGATTAGACTGTGCAAACTGTGCAGCAGAATTAGAACATGTTATTAAAAGAGTAGAAGGAGTACAAGAGGTTACAATAAACTTTATGACAGAAAAAATGCTATTAGAATATAAAGAAGAAACTCAAGAAGAAACTATGAAAAAAGTAAAAAAAGTAATCAAAAAAGAAGAACCAGATGTAACAATAGAAGAAGCTTAGAAAATAATAGCACAAAAATTGTTTGTTTTTTGCTAGATTAATTGGAAAGGAATAAGATAAAATGAAAAAAAGAGCAGTAAAAATTATGATTTCGCTAATACTATTTATTATTGCACTAGTTGTATCTTTTAAAAATGTATGGATTAATCATACACTTTATATCATAAGCTATTTAATTGTAGCTTTAGAAATTCTAAGAAAAGCTGCAAGGAACATTTTTAGGGGGAAAGTTTTTGATGAAAACTTTTTAATGACAATTGCAACACTTGGGGCTTTTGCAATTGGAGAGTTTCCAGAAGCTGTGGCAGTTATGCTATTTTATCAAGTGGGAGAATTTTTTCAAAGTTATGCTGTAGATAAATCTAGAAAATCTATTACAAGTTTAATGAATATCAGACCAGATTATGCTAACGTAAAACGTGAAGGAAACATAGAAAAAGTAAGCCCAGAAGAAGTAAATATAGGAGAAATAATTATTGTTAAACCAGGAGAAAAAATCCCATTAGATGGTATTGTTATAGAAGGAAGTACAATGATAGATACTCAAGCATTAACAGGAGAGGCAGTTCCAAGGTATGTAAAAGTAGATGATGAAGTTCTAAGTGGATGCATGAATCAAAATGGAGTAATAAGTATAAAAGTAACAAAAGAATTTAGAGAATCTACTGTTAGTAAAATGCTAGACTTAGTAGAAAATGCAAGTAGTAAAAAATCTAAGTCAGAAAATTTTATTACAAAATTTGCAAGGTATTATACACCAGCAGTTGTTATTATCGCACTTATTTTAGCAATCATCCCACCATTCATCTTCAAAAATACTACCTTCATCGATTGGATATATAGAGCACTGTCATTTTTAGTAGTATCCTGCCCATGTGCATTAGTTGTTTCTATTCCACTTAGCTTTTTTGGAGGAATAGGCGGAGCTTCAAAAGCAGGAGTATTAGTAAAAGGTAGCAACTATTTAGAAGCTTTGTCAAAAACAAAGACAGTAGTATTTGACAAAACAGGAACTTTAACCCAAGGTATATTTGAAGTACAAAAAGTAAATGCAGTAAAAATTTCAAAAGAAGAACTAATTCAAATAGCAGCACAAGCAGAAACCTACTCTAACCATCCTATTTCTGCATCGTTAAAAAAGGTATATGGCAAAGAAATAAACAAAGAAGAAGTAGTAGAAACACAAGAAATTGCAGGCTTGGGGATAAAAGCTAATTTGCAAGGAAAAGGTGAAGTACTTGTTGGAAATGAAAAATTAATGCAAGATAGAAAAATACCATATATCATATGTAAAGAGGTAGGAACAATATTATATGTAGCAATAAATAATGAGTTTGTAGGAAGTATTGTAATTGCAGATAAAATAAAAAAAGATAGTAAACAAACCATTGAAAATTTGAAAAAGCATCATATTACAAAAATTGTTATGCTAACAGGAGACAAAAAAGAAGTGGCAGAAGATGTAGCAAAAACGCTAGGGATTAGTAATGTATATGCACAGCTATTGCCACACGAAAAAGTACAAAAACTAGAAGAATTATTAGCAAAGAAAAACAAACAAGAAAAACTTGCCTTTGTGGGAGATGGAATTAATGATAGCCCAGCATTAGCTTTAGCAGATATTGGAATTGCCATGGGAGCTTTTGGAGCCGATAGTGCCATAGAAGCAGCAGATGTTGTGATTATGACAGATGAACCATCTAAAATTACAGTAGCAATAAATGTTGCTAAAAAAACAATGCGTATTGTAAAAGAAAATATTATATTTGCTATTGGCGTAAAAATAGCAATTCTTTTATTAACTGCAATTGGAGTATCTAATATGTGGGAAGCTGTATTTGCAGATGTGGGGGTATCTGTTATTGCAATTATTAATGCGCTAAGGGCTCTAAGGGTCAAGAATAATGTAATTCATTAAATTTTAATAAAGCTATATTTACTTAAGTTTTAAAGTGTGTGGGTGTTGAAATTCTAATTTATCACAATTCCAATAGCCCAAGCATCCCACAAGAAATACATGAAAGGTATTTCGAAAGCGTAAAAACTAAGTAGATATAGCTTTATATAAATTGATAGAAAATTGTATCAAAGCACAGTTGTAAAATTTATATTTTTTTGATATATTAGTGCTATGGAGAAAAAAGAAAGTGAGTAAAGTAATGGCAAATCAAATACCAAACTTTTTACATGAAAAATTATTAAAACAATATGGAGAGCAAATTACCAATCAAATCATACAAGGGTATAGCAAAAAAAGAGCAGTTACCTTAAGAGCAAATACACTAAAAACAAATGCAAATGAAATTGCAAACAATTTGAAAAAAGAAGGGGTTTTATACCAAAAACCAAGTTGGAGCAAAGAGGCATTTATATTAGAAAATGCTTGCGAAAAACAAATAAGAAATTTAAGCATGTATGAAAATGGAGAAATCTATTTACAAAGTTTATCTTCTATGTTACCTGCTATTATATTAGAACCGAAGCCCCAAGAAAACATATTAGATATGGCAGCTGCTCCAGGGGGGAAAACAACACAAATGGCAGCTATATCAAATAATGAAGCTTTAATTACTGCATGTGAAAAAAACAAATTAAGAGCCGAAAGGTTAAAATATAATATTGAAAAGCAAGGCGCAACAAAAGTAAATATTTTAGTACAAGATGCAAGAGAGCTAAGCACTTATTTTTCCTTTGATAAAATTTTGCTAGATAGCCCTTGTAGTGGAAGTGGTACCATTTATTTAGAAGATGAAAAAATACAAAAAACATTTACGCAAGAGTTGGTTCAAAGGTCTGTAAAAACGCAGCAAAAGCTTTTAGCAAAAGCAATTAGTATATTAAAACCAGGGCAAGAAATGGTATATTCTACTTGCTCTATTTTAGAAGAAGAAAACGAAAATCAATTAAAAAGTTTAATACAAAGCAAAAAAATAGAAATATTACCAATAGATAAAAGCAAATTTGAAAAAGTTCCACTATTACCAACTACAATAGAAGGAACCATATGCGTATGCCCAACAGCTTTATATGAAGGATTTTTTGTAGCTAAACTAAAAAAATGTAGAAAGGAAATTTAACATGGGAATTACATTCGAAAGAAAAATAAATTATTATGAAACAGATAGAATGGGAGTAGTACACCATTCTAATTATATTCGTTTTTTAGAAGAGGCTAGGTGCTTTTGGTTAGAAGAAGTTGGAATGCCATTTGCTCTTTTAGAAGAAAATGGGATTACCATTCCAGTATTAGGGGTAAACTGTACCTATAAACATCATGTTACATTTGAAGATATTATACAAATTCATGCTTTTGTAAAAGAGTATACAGGTGTTAGAATGACAATAGGGTATGAGGTGACACAAAAAGGAACAGACCAGTTAGTTCTTTTAGGTGAAACTAAGCACTGTTTTACCAATAAAAATTTAAGACCAATTAATTTAAAAAAAGTGGCACCAGAGTTTAGTAAAAAGTTTGAAAAAATGCTGGAAGAATAAAATGAATACTAAATAAATTTAAGAAAAGGAGTGAATTATAAAATGAAAGAAATCATATTAAAAGTAGAAGGTATGATGTGCGCAGGGTGTGAAAAAAGAATTCAAAATGCAGTAAGTATGATAGAAGGTATAGAAAAAGTAATTGCAAATCATGAAAATGGAACAGTTACTGTCAATTGCAATGAAGCGGTAGATGTAAATACAGTCAAAGAAAAAATACAAAATATTGGTTTTGATGTAAAGGAATAAAGAAAACATGAAAAAAATAATTTTAAGTATTGAAGGTATGACTTGCAGTGCATGTTCTAATGGGTTAGAAAAGTACTTAAATAAACAAAAAGGAATAAATAATGCCTCTGTCAATTTAGTAATGGCAAATGCTCTAATTGAATATGATGAGGAAATTCTAAATCAAACCCAAATAGAAGAATTTGTAAAAGAAGCAGGATTTAAAAGCTTAGGAATATATAAAGAAGAAGCGCTAGAACAAAAAAGAAAAAGCCAAAAAAGCAAATTTATTTTCTTTTCTATTTTAGCAGTTATACTTATGTATGTTTCAATGGGACATATGATAGGTTTGCCAACTATTCCAGCCTTTAACATGCATGAAAATCCAATTACCTATACTATTTCATTATTTATATTAACCATTCCATTTTTAATTTATGGATGGGATATTATCAAGAATGGGTATAAAAATTTAATACATAAAACACCTAATATGGATACTTTAGTTGGTATTGGGGTAATTAGCAGTATGCTATATAGTTTATATAGCATGTATATGGTTTTAAAAGGAAATCATCACTATGTAGAAAATTTGTATTTTGAATCAGCAGCTATTGTGATATTTTTTATAAAGTTGGGAAGATACATAGATGGAATAAGCAAAGATAAAACAAAGCAAGCAATACAAAACTTAGTCAAAATTACACCAAATCATGCAATCATAAAAAGAGATGGAAAAGAAAAAACAGTAACTCTTGATGAAATTAGAAAAGGCGATATTGTAATTGCAAGGCCAGGAGAAAAAATTGCAGTAGATGGAGAAATTATACTTGGAAAATCACATTTAGATGAATCTTTTATTACAGGGGAAAGCAAGCCAGTAAATAAAACAGTAGGAGAAAAAGTGATTGCTGGAAGCATTAATTATGATGGATATTTAGAATACAAAGCAGAAAAAATAGGAAATAAATCTACTATTTCAGAGATTGTAAAACTGGTAATAGAAGCAACAAATACTAAAGCACCAATTGCAAAAATAGCAGATACAGTAAGTAGTTATTTTGTGCCAACAGTAATTGCAATAGCAATGATTACATTTTTAGTATATCTAATGCAAGGAAAAGACTTTTCGGTAGCAATAGCTACCTTTGTTACTATTTTAGTAGTAGCATGCCCTTGTAGTTTAGGGCTAGCCACCCCACTGGCTGTTGTAATAAGTGAAGGCGTATGCGCCAAAAAAGGAATTTTAGTAAAGAAAAGCGAAATTTTAGAAAATGCACAAAAAGTAGATACGATTGTATTTGATAAAACAGGAACAATTACCTATGGAACTTTAAAAATAGCTAAAGTAATAAATTATACCAATTTAAAAGAAGAAGAAATAGTACACTTAGCAGGAAGTTTAGAAGCTAAATCAAACCATCCAATAGGAAAAACTTTTACAAGTTATATGAAAGAGAAAAAAATGCAGCCTTTTGAAGTAGAAGAATTTCAAGATATTAGTGGTTTGGGTATTAAAGGAAAAATGCAAGGCGAAGAACTACTAGTAGGAAATAGTAAACTAATGGAACAATGCCAAATTGCACTAGATAATATACAAAAGGAACAAGAACAAAAACTAGCTGAGCAAGGAAATAGCATAGTATATATAGCAAAAAGTAAAAAGCTAATAGCAATAATTGGCGTAAATGACATGATAAGAAATAATGTAAAAGAAGTAATACAAAGCTTAAAAAAGAAAAAAATTAAAATCATTATGCTTACAGGAGATAATAAGCAAACAGCAGAAAAAATAGCAAAAGATATTGGGATTACAAGAGTAATTGCAGGAGTATTACCAGCAGAAAAAGCAAATACCATTAAAGAATTAAAAAAAGAAAATAAATATGTTATGATGTGTGGAGATGGTATCAATGATAGCCCAGCATTGGCTAGTAGCAATATTGGCGTAAGTGTGCACAGTGGAACAGACATAGCTATGGATTCTTCTAGTGTTATTTTAACAAGAAATGACCTAAATAGTATATTAGAGCTAATTGATATTAGTAAAAAAACAATAAGAAATATTAAACAAAATTTGTTTTGGGCATTCTTTTATAATACTTTAATGATACCAGTAGCAATGGGAGTTTTAGCACCACTTGGAATTACCATTAACCCAATGATAGCAAGTGCTGCCATGGTGTTAAGTAGTATTACAGTTATTTTAAATGCACTAAGGTTAAGGAGGGCATAAAAATATATTTTTTTCTTGATTTATAAAATGATTTGTGATATAAAATGGAAGGTAAGGAAACAAAATGAATAACGGAGGGAGAAAATAAAAATGGAAGTAAACGAAGAAAAAAGAGCAAAATTTATGGAAAATGCAGGTAAAAGAGTAAATAAGGTAATACATGATATTGAAATTTTAGAACCAATGTCTAGAAGTAGTGTATA